>JBAYGQ010000146.1:0-6391 GCA_041666585.1 Bacteroidota bacterium | reverse complement strand
TCATTTAGAATGACAATCCCAAAAATTTAATACTTCGTATTTATTTTTAAATACTATTTTACTTAATTACAAAAATTTGGAATCCCCTTAACTTCAATTATACAATTTTTCAAAATAAAAACAAGAAAAAAATAAAAAATATTTTTCTTTTCATTTTATTTTCATCTAAGAGTTGTAATTTTGAATCGTATTTAATTAACAATTAATTTGTTTTATTTTTTTTTAAAAGGATTTATTATGAAAATGCGTGCATTAATCGCGATTTTGGTTGCTATTTCTTTCTTAGCATCTACTGTTTATGCTCAGACAGAAACTAAAAAAGAAAAACCGGCAAAGAAAGCCGTAAAAGAGAAAGTTGCCAAAGAAGAAAAAGCACCGGTAGCTAAAGAAAAACCGGCAAAAGAAGCCAAGGCTAAAGTCAAAAAAGAAGCCAAAGAAGCTAAAGTAAAAGTTGCTAAAGAAGCCAAAGAAGCTAAAGTAAAAGTTGACAAACCGGCAAAAGAAGCCAAGGTTAAAGTCAAAAAAGAAGCTAAAGAAGCTAAAGTAAAAGTTGCTAAAGAAGCTAAAGAAGCAAAAGTAAAAGTTAAAAAAGATGCTAAAGATGCAAAAGTAAAAGCAGTAAAAGAAAAACCGGTAAAAGAAAAGAAAGTAAAAGCAGTAAAAGAACCTAAAGTTAAAGAAGCCAAAGAAAAACCGGTAAAAGAAGCCAAAGTAAAAGTAAAGAAAGAAAAGAAAGAAAAGAAAGAAGTTAAATAATTCATTAACTTTCTTTATAAAAGCCGGTTCGTTTATTCAAACCGGCTTTTTTTTATTCTCTGTAATTATGACAAAATCCTTTATTTGATTATTTTGCATTATAATTTTTCTTTTATTTCAGAAGGACATTTAAAATGGAAAAACTTGATACATTCCCTAATCCAAAACCGGACAGAGATTATTGGATTACACATATAAACTCCGAATTCACTTCAGTATGTCCTATCACAGGATTGCCTGATTTTGCTACAATTACCGTAAAATACATTCCCGACAAAATATGTGTTGAGCTTAAAGCACTTAAGTATTATTTCCTTGAATTCAGAAACAAGGGTATCTTTTACGAATCCGTTACAAATCAGATTCTTGATGATTTGGTTGCAGTTTGTAAGCCCAGAGAAATGGAAATAATTTCTGAATGGTCAACACGCGGGGGTATCAGGTCGGTGATTAGCGCAAGATATAATAAAAATTCTGAATTCTAAATTAAGAAGTCATAAGACTTTCCCGGATACAAAAGACTATGAATAAATGAAAATCGGTAAAATAAATATAGATAAAGGCATTCTTCTTGCACCAATGGAAGGAGTTACTGACCTGCCTTTCAGAATTATCTGCAAACTTCTTGGTGCCGATATTGTTTATACGGAGTTTATTGCTTCTGAAGCATTAATAAGAAATATTAAAAGCTCTGTTTCCAAATTGACAATTGTTGAAGCTGAACGTCCTGTTGCTGTTCAGATTTTCGGCAGCAATATTAACTCAATGATTCAGTCAGCGAAAATTGTAGAAGAATCAGGTGCCGATATACTTGATATAAACTATGGTTGCTGGGTAAAGAAAGTAGTAAACAACGACGCCGGAGCCGCTTTACTGAAGAATCCCGCTAAAATGGCTGAAATGACAAAAGCTGTTGTAGATTCCGTTTCGATACCCGTTACAGTTAAAACACGTTTAGGCTGGGACAAAAAATCCATACAGATTATCGAAATCGCCAAAATGCTTGAACAAACAGGCATTCAGGCACTTACTCTGCACTGCAGAACAAGGGAGCAGGGAATGAAAGAAACTGCCGACTGGTCCTGGATTAATGCTCTGAAAAGTGAACTGAGCCTCCCCATAATTTTAAACGGAGACGTTAAAACACCTCAGGATGCTGAAAGAGCCTTCGACGAAACAGGTTGCGACGCTGTTATGATAGGTCGTGCTGCAATAGGTAATCCTTTTATTTTTTCCCGAACTAAGGAATATCTGCATTCAGGTAATCTTATTGAAGAAACAAAACCTGATGAAAGAATTTCCGTTTGTCTTGAACATCTGCGTTTGAACATAGAATACAAGGGTTTTCCCAGAGGATTGTACGAGTTCAGAAAACATTATGCAGGATATTTGAAAGGATTGAGGAATAATTCAAATACCCGCCAAAAACTTGTCATAATGGAATCTGTGGATGAAGTTGAAAACTGCCTGAACGAATATCTTCTCGAAATCAAAAACGATTATCTTCCCTGAATTTCAGCTAATTCTTTTGATATGATAGCAGGATAATTTGTACCCAAAGCATTTACACCGAATTTAAGCGCATACTCAAGTTGTTCGCGGTTATCAACAGAATAAATTCCGAAAAATAATTTATTCTTTTTTACATCTTCAGCAATCTCATCATTCAATTCTTCAATAGAACAGACAAAAGCTTCGGCACCGATTTCAGAACAAATTTTCGAAGGCAAAGTCTGAACGTCGGGACGTTTAATTGCGGCTGTGTGCATTCCGGGATTAATTGTCTTAATCAATGCAAGAATTCGATAACTGAAAGAAGCAAATACAACCTGTTCGATTACTCCGGCATCAGTTATTTCTGTAATTAATTGTCTTAGTTTATCTTCATATCCTGCGGTTTGCTGAGATTTTATCTCAAGATTCAAATATACTTTACCTTTGATTAAATCGAGTAATTCACGGAGTTCGGGAATTCTTTCTCCCTTAAATTTCGGGTGGAACCATGCACCGGCATCAAGAGATTTGAGATTCTTCAGTGTAAAATCAATTTCTTCCGAAATGTTGTTTGCAGGTGCAATAACAGATAAATCGTGCAATACTACAATATGTCCGTCATTCGTAAACTGAACATCGGTTTCCAGCATCATAGCTCCGGCATCAATAGCCTCTCTGAAAGCCGCTATTGTGTTCTCGGGTGCAGTTCCTGATGAACCCCTGTGCGCTACAACGAACACTTCATTATTTACTACGAATTCCTGTAAACTTTTCATTTTATTCTTTTTTTAATTATTTTTATCAAATGTTGTTACAAATAAAATTTTTCCTTATAATGTAAAATTAAATAATGAAAAATAATTTCAACTTTTTCAGACTCTCAAAATTGAAATTATCGAATTATTTAAAATAAAAAAAATATTCTTCACAAAAACCGGAGTTCGCTATGCCAAAAAATGCAACTATTGGTGAAATTATGACAAAGGATGTCTTCACTGTCGAGCTTGAGGATTTAGTCCGGAAAGCCGATGAAATAATGCGAATTCAAAA
Organism: Bacteroidota bacterium; assembly: GCA_041666585.1. Classification (GTDB taxonomy): domain Bacteria; phylum Bacteroidota; class Ignavibacteria; order Kapaibacteriales; family UBA2268; genus JBAYGQ01. The sequence goes on along the minus strand of JBAYGQ010000146.1, from coordinate 3,091 downwards.
AATACGACACGTACCTGTCGTAGATAATAAGAAAATTATCGGTTTGATTACCGACAGAGGTTTGATAGAATATACACTGCGGCGTATTTATGATTACGAGGACAATGTAGAAGATTCAGGTAAAAATAAAATAATGGATTTCGAAAGTATAATGAATAAAGAAGTACAGCTAATCTATCCTGAAGATACAGTACAGAAAGCGGTTCAATTAATGGTCAAAAAGAAAATTGACTGCCTGCTCGTTGTGGACTGGGATAAAAATTTAATCGGAATAATTACAACTTATGATATTCTTTTGTTTTTTAACAAAAAGATGAGCGAGGAAAAACCGAACTAAACTAAGGGTAAAATATGTATTCACGATTATTTTCCGCATCAACTTTCGGAATAAACGGATTTATTGTTGATATCGAAACACATCTTGACAGCGCTGTTCCGAATTTTTTAATGGTTGGACTGCCTGATAACGCAGTGAAAGAGTCACGCGAAAGAGTAACAGCCGCCGTAAAAAATTCTGATCTGGTCTTTCCTGCAAAAAGAATTACGGTTAATCTTGCACCCGCAGATATTAAAAAAGAAGGTAGTGCTTTCGATTTACCCATTGCTCTGGGTATTCTAACGGCAGTTGAATTAATCAAAAACGAATCATTGGACAAAACAATTATTCTCGGTGAACTCTCATTGGACGGCACTCTGAGAGAAATTCACGGTACTTTGTCTCTTGCAATAGAAGCTAAAAAGAACGGTTTCACGCGTATGCTCGTTCCGGCAATGAATGCCAACGAAGCCGCTTTAGTCAACGATATTGAAGTTATTCCGATTGATAATCTGCGTCAGGCTGTTAATTATCTTAATGGAGAAGAAAGCATTGAACCGCGAAAAGTTGATATTAATTCTATTTTCGAAAATGCACAACGTGAGCATTTATTTAATTTATCCGATGTAAAAGGACAGGAAAACGTTAAGCGTGCTATAGAAGTGGCGGCGGCTGGCGGACACAATATGCTGATGATAGGTCCTCCCGGCTCGGGTAAAACTATGCTTGCAAAACGCATTCCTACAATACTTCCGCCGCTTACGCTCGATGAGTCCTTGGAGACAACCAAGATTCATTCTATCGGAGGTGTACTTCCTTCGGGAGAGGCTTTGGTTACCATAAGACCGTTCAGGGCGCCTCACCATACTATTTCGGATGCGGCTTTAGTCGGCGGCGGTATGAACCGCATACGTCCCGGAGAAATTTCACTTTCTCATCACGGTGTTTTGTTTCTTGACGAACTACCCGAATTCGACAGAAATGTCCTTGAAGTACTGCGTCAGCCCTTAGAGGAAAGAAAAATAGTTATCTCAAGAACTAAAATGACAATTGAGTATCCTGCAAATTTTATGCTCGTATGCTCTATGAATCCCTGTCCCTGCGGCAACTACGGCAATCCGCAGAAAGAGTGTACATGCTCACCATCACAGATTCAAAGATATTTATCCAAAGTATCGGGACCGCTTCTCGACAGAATTGACCTGCACGTTGAAGTGCAGTCCGTAAAGTATCAGGAAATTTCTTCTGCAAGAATCGGCGAGCCTTCAGAGATTGTGAAGGAAAGAGTAATTAATTCAAGGAAGATACAGACAGACAGATTCAAGGGACACAAAGGTGTTTATAAAAATGCGGATATGGGTTCCAAAGATATTCGTAAATACTGCACGCTTGATACCGCTTCGAACGAGTTGCTGAAAATGGCAATGACAAAACTCGGAATCTCAGCACGCGGTTACGACAGAATTCTGAAAGTTGCAAGAACTATAGCTGACTTATCATTGTCAGACAGCATAAAGCCTGAGCATATAAGTGAAGCTATTCAATACAGAAGCTTGGACAGACAATACTGGAAATAAGTTTTTTTCAAAAGCGATTAAAAAATGACAATGATATATAAAAATCTTCAAAAAGAGTTAGTCTCTTTGTTTCACGGTGAATCAAATTTCATTGCAAACGCATCGAATCTGGCAGCTTTATTATTTAATGAATTGCCTGATATAAGCTGGTGCGGATTCTATTTGCAAACAAAAAAAGGCTTACTGCTCGGACCCTTTCACGGTAATCCCGCCTGTATCCGACTGCCTGAAGGTAAGGGTGTATGCGGTGCGGCGGCTACTTCATTAAAAACTATAATTGTAGCGGATGTAGAACAATTTCCCGGACATATCGCATGCGACTCTCGAAGCAAATCTGAAATAGTTGTACCTTTAATCAAAGACGGAAAATTCTACGGCGTTCTGGATATTGACAGCACAAGTTACAACCGCTTTGGTGAAGAAGACAGATTGGGATTAGAAGCTATTGCCGGGATATTAATGTCCTGCTCAGAGATGAGTGGAGTTGAAAATTATTATTCTGATTATTGAATCTTTTATTTTATCTATCCTTATCATTGTTCTGGATTAGAACAAGATTAAAATTCTTAATTCTTCATTGTTAATTCTTAATTATTTAAGTGTTCTTCGTAGAGTACAAGCAGTTCTTTGAGCATCATTGCGGTGGCACCCCAAAGAGGTGTTGAATGGTGTACATCCCAGAAAGGCACTTCCATTTCCAAGCCATGAAAATTCCACATTTCTTTCTTAAATTTTTCAGGTGAAAGTAAGCTGTCCAGACTAACAGAAAAAACTTCATCAACTTCATCGGATGTAGCCGTCGGATGAATACTTCTCATTGCAAAGCAGACAACAGGTGTAATCAAAGAATTTGAGGGAGGCACATAAAGTTCTGACAGAGTTCCGATAATTTCTATATCAGACGGTTCAAGTCCGATTTCCTCCTGAGCTTCACGGATTGCGGTTTCAACAATCGTTTCGTCCGCTTCCTGTCTGCCACCGGGGAAACTGATTTGTCCGCTGTGGTTAATGTGCTTGCTTCTCAGAGTAAGAATCACTTTTAATTTGTTACTATTTTCGCCGCTGAATAAAATGATTAATACTCCGCAGGGAACGGAGTTTTTCGAAGGAGTGAAGCTTCGCATTATTTTATCTTCCCAAACGGGTGCCATTGAAATATGGGAATTTTTCCCCGGAAGTTCCGATTGTAAGCGATTTT
>JBAYGQ010000145.1:0-6412 GCA_041666585.1 Bacteroidota bacterium | reverse complement strand
GGTATTAAGAATACTTTCGCGGATGAAACTGAAGAAAAAAGAATTTTACTCCGAATTCAAAATAATATTGCGACTAAAATTGATGTTGATTATGTACAAAGTTTTGTCTTAAATGAATTGATAGAAAAAATAAAAAAACAAGTATCAACAGAAAAAGATAATCGAACTGCTGTAATGATTGAAGAAATTTTAATAAAGGATATATCAAGAATTATAAATAGAAGTACATTGAATAAAATACCTTGTGAAACAATCACTTTTTTGAGGGACACGAAAGATAGTTCGTTCTTTTTCTTTAAGAATGATTTTGTAGAAGTAAGTAAGAACGGCACTGTTTTAAAAGACTACAGCGAACTTCTCGGGTATATTTGGAAATCTCAAATCATTCAGCATGATTTTGCTCCGATGGATATGATGATTAAAGAAGATTTATCTAAAATTCAAAACTTTGATTTTGTTAAATGGACACAAAGAATTTGTTCAATAAAAGGAATCAATAAAGAAACAAACGAAATTATACCGGAGCTTGATCCACTCCGATACAATGCTCTAAAACATATTATAGGTTACGGACTTCACGACTACATTGCAATCGAAAAAGTTTTTGCAGTTGTTTTGACGGAAGCGAATATTGATGGTTCGCCGGAGGGACGAACAGGAAAAGGTTTATTACTGCAGGCTTTGCAAACATTAAGGAAAAAGTCCCGGGTTGACGGCAAAACAGCAAAACCAAACTCCCAGTTTTTTTTACAAAACGTAGAAATGGACACTAAAATCCTTCACATTGATGATATTAGAAAAGATTTTAATTTCGAACAATTATTTGGTTTGATATCAGAAGGCTTCAGTGTTGAAAAGAAAAACCAACCACGATATAATCTGTCCCCTGAAAAATCTCCCAAAGTATTTATCACTTGCAATTATGCAGTAAAAGGGATTTCGGGTTCATTTAAAGCACGTATTTACGACATGGAATTGCTTTGTTATTATAATTCAGATTATACTCCCCTTTGCGAATTCAAAAAACCTTTTTTAAAAGAAGTCTGGACGCCGGAAGAGTGGAATCTATTCTATAATTTTATGTTTTTTTGTCAGAGAGAATACTTTTTAAATAATTGTGTTGTTCCGAAATATCCTACTGACACAGTAGAATATAAAAAATTATTAGGAAGTACAAACGAAGAATTTATCAAGTACGCTGAAAAACTTGAATTAAATACAGAACTTCCAAAACGCGACGTTTACGACGAATTCTTGAGGTACTCGGGTTTCACCGAAAGAGATATTAAAATAGGTGAATTCAAAGGATGGATAAAACATTTCTGCTCTTATAAAAAACTGCAATATAAAGAAAAAATCAATTCAGATAGTAAAGATTGTCACATATTAATAGATGAAAAACAAGCAGGAAAAAGCGGCGAAAAGTGGAAAAAAGCGAAAAACCAAGCAAGCAACCTTTTCAATTAGCAATGGGTTAAGTGAATATAGTACATTTACATTAAATTAGATTTTTAAAAATAGATATATCTACCTAATATGCTGACATATGGTTTAGAAATGACATAAAAAAGCCCTTTTTCGCTTAACTATCAAAAAAATAAAGGTGTTGTATGCTTGTAAATGCGGATTTAGAACCTTGGGAAGAAGAAATACTTGCAGACCAGGAAGAGATTAAGAGGATGATTGCTGACCTTGACAAACATGATGTCAACAAAGCTAAAATCTTGGAAGAGATTGAACAAGAGGAAGAAGATTTTCGACGCATGGTCGGTGAGCTTGACTAACTAAACAACTAAAATAGTGTAAACAAGTTTTGTTTCCAAAATTAAGGGTATTTTTTAACATATTAGAGGTGCGCAATGTGTGCAGAAATTGACGAAGAAGAAGAAGAAATTGAAGAAAACACTGTACTTGATGACAGTATTTTTGATGATTTGGATCCTTCCTTTGAAAAAGAAAACGAGGAAGAGGAAGAAGAGGTCAGTGATGGGACTGATTGACGTCATAAATGTTAGTGCTAAGATTGACAGAATCTTACCGGAAATCATGTATTCAACAGAATGGAACCGTCCGTCGTTCTTCATGGATGTTGATAATGGAGTAGAACTTTCTTTAATTACGGGATTCGATAAGAACCCGGAGTACATTAAAAATACTCAGAAGATTGTTTCATTGCAAGTCGAAATCGAAAAGTTAGAGTCGAAAAGCAAAGCCGACAATGCTAAAAATGCAGACCTTACTCAGCAACTTCAGACGGCAAAAGTATTGTTTGAACTCGGTGAGATAAATGAAGCTGAGATTGCTAAAATGAAAATTGAACTTACCGGGTCAAAGAATAACATCCGTGAATTTAATGAAGTAATCTCAGCAAAACAGAAAGCTATTGAGATACTCACGGCACGAAACGGTGAGATTATCGAAGCAGAACGATTGAAACTTGAAGAGACGTACGGTCCGGAACTTAAAAAAACCGTAAAGGATATGCGCAAACAAGCCGAAGCATTAACAAAAACGTTAGTGCAGATTACAAAACTTCAAAACATTATTTATTATTCACGGTACAAAAAAGATAACAGCAAGCACTTATTTCCTATTCCAGCCGTCAATAAATACTGTGATGATGTACTGGCTCAACTGGCACGAATATTTGAAGAAACTTAAAAAGAGGGCGGACTAATCCCGTTTAAGTTTGTTCCTCAGCATAGCCGGTACTTGCCTTCATTGGTGCCGGCTATTGCTTTATTTGGTAACAATCGGCTAACACTATTTTTTATAATTTTATAAGTAATTGAAAAATAAAGTTTAAATTTAAATAGAAAGGTTCTGTTATGAGAACCGTTAAATTGTTTTTCTTACTGTCAATCTTTTTATTGAGTTTTCAATATTTACCTTCTAAGCCTTTAAGTTTATATTTGGACTTTGCGAGTTTCAGGGGTAGCGGGAGCAAAGTTATGCTGGAAGTTTACTATTCTTTTCCAGATACGATGCTGAATTACATTTATACTAATAATAAATTTACAGGTGAGTTGTATTTTTATGTCCGAATCAGGTCTTCGGCAAGGACTGAAAGCGAAAAGGAATGGATTGTTACGTACAATAAGGACAATAACCGGAAATCTCTACCTTTAGATTTGTTCGGAGTAAAGAATTTCGAGGTTTTACCCGGACAATATACAGTTGATGTTAATATTAAAGATGTAAATGATTCCGCATCGCATAAGGAAGCCAGCTTTAATATGATTGTAAAGAAAATTAATGAAAACAGCTTAGCTATAAGCGATATGCAATTGGCACAGCTTATAGTTCCTTCAGAATCCACAACAATAAGCTATAATCAGGCATTTTTGAAGAACGGTTTTTATGTTATTCCGAATCCGATGATGATGTATGTAGGCAATAATCCTGTACTGAGCTTATATACTGAAATTTATAATGCGGCGAAATGGAGCCCTTCCGGTTTTAATATAGAGTATAAAATTTTTGACGCAGTAAAACGGGAAGTAATTACTTTTCCAAAGGAGGGCATATCTGTCGGTGACGGTTTGGTTGAAACTGTTCAGTTGCCGATTAACGTGTTACCGACGGGAGTGTATTTTGCACAGATATTGGTTTCATATCCTAAGGATTCACCTACAGATACTTTGTCTTCTATTAAGAAGTTTTATATAATGAATCCCGAAATACCTCCTGCACTTACTTTGGGATTCACAGAATCGGCATCTTATGAAAAAAGCGAGTTTGCTACTCTTACAGATGAGCAGGCAGAGAAAGAGTACCTGAAAGCTAAAGCAATCGCCACTCCCGATGAAATTGATTTATTCGAAGAACTCTCCACAGGAGATGCCAAGAGAAAATTCTTATTCAGATTCTGGCAGAACCGTGACAACGATACAACTACCGCTTTTAATGAGAGACTGAATGAATACAGACGTTTGATTAAATACGCCGATACATATTTTACTTACGGGCAGATGCGTGAAGGCTGGAGGTCTAACAGAGGCAGAGTATTATTGCAGTACGGTCAGCCGACACAGCGTGACCAGGTAATGGCAAAAGATGATTACAGAGCTTATGAAACCTGGTTCTATAATAATTATCAGGGTGGTGTCACTTTTTATTTTGTTGACTTAAACGGTTTCGGCGATTTCACTCTTGTTCACTCAACTATGTACGGAGAAATCAGAAATGAAAACTGGTATAAGCAGTATGTGCAGGCGCATAATACAGACGCCTGGAAAGATGAACTGAATAACAGCAATTCTAATAGTACACCTACACCACGTTAAATATTCGGTTAATTTATGACGAACTTTGCTAACTACATATTAACAAAATTTCTTCTGATTCTAGGCTTTGTGTCGTCTAAGTTCTCTATTGCATCAAGGGTAAAACTTGGTTCTTTTATCGGCGATTTATCAAGGATAATCGGCGGGAAAAGAAGAGCCTATACAATCGAAAATATTGACAAAGCCTATCCAGAAAAAAATCTAAAATGGAAGGCAATACTTTTAAGAAAAGCATACCGCAATCTGGGAATTACTTTTTTAGAGTTGATGACCTTGCCTTATCTCTCCGATTATGAAATCAAAAAAATGATTAAGTATGAGAATATCAATTTAATTAAAGAACTCAATTCGCTCGGGAAAGGATTAATCCTGCTTTCGGGGCATTACGGTAACTGGGAGATTCTTGCTTATACTGCAGGTCTGTTTACGGACATACCTGTTTTGATTGTAGTAAAGCCGCAAAAAAATAAATATGTTGATACTGTTTTAAATGAATTCAGAGTCAGAGCGGGAAATGCGGTCGTTTCGATGTATTCCGCCGCACGTACTATTGTCGGCACTATCCGCAAAGGCGGTACATTAGCTTTGCTTGCTGACCAGAGTGCAACAGCAGACCGTGATTTGTTCGTGGATTTTTTCGGTCGTCCCGCATCTACTTATGAGGCTCCTGCTAACCTTGCCTTGAAGTTCAAAGTTCCGATGATTATGGGTTTTGCCGAAAGGCAGAAGGACGGCACCTATTTTGTAAGAATGGAAATAATTAAGCACGATGACCTTGAATTCAACGAAGCAGGGATTCTTGAACTTACACGTCGCCATGTTACTGCTCTTGAAAAAGCGATTAGACGCAAACCGGGTCTATGGGCTTGGCAGCACAGGAGATGGAAACACAAAAAGAATGCTGAATTCTGAATGCTGAATTCTGAATTATTTTCTGAATCACGGATTAAACGGATTAGCAGATTCCACGGATTAAAGAGTTTTTAAAGTTTATAAAGTTCGTAAAGTTTATAAAGTGAAGAAGAGAACAAACCGCGAAACGGTGAAATTATTATAGGAAAAATGCTGAAAAAGGAAATCTAATGAAAAAAAAGGCAAATATATTTATTGTTTCATTATTGTTAATAATGCCCTACCTGAGCTATTCACAAAGTTATATTATTAAAGAATATAGACATAGAATTTCTATAGAATCAGATTCTATTTTTTTGCATTATGATGAACCTAAAATCCCTAAGGAATTTTTAAACCAAAATTCTGAACCTTCTTATGGATGGAGTTATACAATTGTAGTTGGTGTGAGCATTGATACTTTAGGAAAAGTAAAAAGTATAATTTGCAATCCACTTTATAATTATGGTAATAAAATGCCTCAAAAGAATAAAATATGGAAAGAATTTATAAACAATATAAAAGAGGCAAGTCAAAATTGGGTATTCAAGCCAATATATTATGAGATAAAACCAGATTATTCTGAAAAATCCAAAAAATATTATGAGCATATTAATTCCGGATTGACTAGTTCTAAATATAGACCCTTTGGTGGTATGCAATGGCACTTAATTGTTTTTGAATATGATTTTACTCCAAATGATGACGGGTGTGATCCAAATCTTTTATATATATTAAGGGTAAGTCCAAAATGAAACAAAACAATTTAAAATAGTATTTGCTGTTAATTAAAAACAATGAAAAAAATGCCTTCTATTTTTGATTTTAAACATATTGCGATTGTGCAGACTGCGTTTCTTGGTGATATTGCTCTTGCCTTGCCGCTTGCTCAGAGTATTAAAGATATTAATCCCGATGTGATAATAAGTTTTATAACTACTCCGGCTGGGGCGTCTATTGTTGCTCTTTCTCCTGCGGTTGATAATGTGATTGCTTATGATAAGCGGGGCTTGGAGTCCGGCTGGCACGGTATTCGTCTAATGGCGGATTTAATAAAAGAAAAGAAGATAGACTGCATTCTCGCCTTGCACCGCTCTCTACGCACTACTTTGCTGAGTAAACTTTCGGGAGTTGATTATACCGTTTCCTACAACACAAGCGCTATGTCTTTTCTCTATAAAAAAAATATTAAGTACGAAAAGGATTTGCACGAAGTTGAGCGATGCCTGACAATG
>JBAYGQ010000144.1:0-6421 GCA_041666585.1 Bacteroidota bacterium | reverse complement strand
ATTTTGGTAGAATTGACCTCATATTTGATTTCAATTCCTAATGGGTCAATAATTGAAACTGAGTAACTGCTAAAACAGGATTTGATGTTAAAATCATTGTTAGCAGGATTTGGATAAATATCGAAACATATCTGTTCACCATAAGTTTCAACAGAGGTATTACGCTCTATATAATTTGCAGAAATTGAAATGTCTTTTTCGGGCATAATTAATATTGTTGTATCATTAAACATGTCATTCAAAAATGTTGTATCTCCGCTCCATTTCTCAAAAATATAACCGATTGGTGCAGCTCCGGCAATTACAACTATTGTATCACCTGCTTTGTATGAACCGCTACCTGTGCCGGAATTGACAGTAAGATTGTAAAGTGTAACGGGAATTGAATCGCAGGGGTATATATTGTCGAGTAAAACCTGATATTTTGGAGCAACAATTTTATAAGGTGGATTCTGATATATGCTTTCGAGTGCTCCGAAACTGCCCAGCATATCATTTTTTCTGTCTGTAATCAGATTAAAATACATAAATAGTTTTGCTTGTACAAAATCTCGAACAAACGCTAAGAGTTCGTTAGTAATATTGTACATCGCAGTATCAATCTGCGCATCGAACAAAGCGTTATTATACGGATGGTTTGTCCCTCCCTGAGGAACAAGAGATTGCCCTCCTTCATAAATTATAAGAGGTATATTATATGTAGCGGCTGTTGCTTTATTTTGCAATAAAAGCGGTTTCAACTCGGTGAAAGTGCCCCGCATCATTCTTATAACATCCGATACTTTTGCATTTGCACCAAGTATATCCAGAGAATCGAAATACTTGGGACGCAATTCTATGTAACCGTCAATCGCAAGTGCATCTGCTCCACCGTTTTGTGAAAGATAAAGCATTGTTTGCTGACCTACCCATGGATTCCCTTTCTGTGCCGCAGCAACTCTAATAACTCTTTTTGAAAAAGAACTACCAAAAACACTTGACCAGATATCAAAAGTTCTTTTAGCGAAATAAGCATATTTTTGAGGAATATTAGGAAGATTTGAAGGTCCGTTGGCATTGACCCAGCTTTGCTCAGTCCACATTGTAGGATTCCAAACTTCGTTACTGTATTCGAGATATATTTTCAAATCAGGGTCTAAGCTATCCCTGAACATAATTGCCATTTGTCTGATATAATTTGTATCGGCTTTAGTCGGTACATTAATCCATGGATTCTTATTTGTTGAATTTGAAAGTTGAATAACATATTCGTAAGCACAACCAAGATCCGGTTTGTCTGCCGCATAGTCTCCCTGATAGTAATAGGAAGGTTTTCGCCTTCCTTCCCACGTTACATTGTCATTACCATTTGTAAACGTCCACCAAACGAATCTGAGAGTTTTAAAAGGTGCTATCTTATTAAGAAAGGCATCATTAAACGGTTGGGTAAGATAAGTGGACTCCTTTCCGGGCATAATCACTCTTATATTTCTGACGTGGTCAGAAGCCTGAGATGATAGAATTTTCAAAACTATCCCTGTATTTGTAGGATTCAGAACATTAATTAAAATTCTACCGGGACTTGTACTTAAAACAGTGGCATCACCGCTAAACTGAAAAGTTCCTATACCTTCGTAAAGAACAGTATAAATCCCGGAAGGATAATCGCCGTTTATACCAAACAACATTTGAGTAGAAACAGTCTGTGGCTGGGTTTGTCCGTTAACTGTAACAGGAAGCGACAGAGGATAACCGTTACTATCCAAAGGAATTGAAGCTAAAACGTTAGTGTTTCCGGGTGTATTACTGTTTACATTTTGCGTTTGCCAGTAAAGGCAGGATTTCATCACATCAACAAACGCTTGCTCGTACTCCCGCCACCATAGGTTTATACCACGAAGATTCATACCAATCGGCATAGAGCATGTATCCTGAGAATAAGCAGTAGCGGAAAAAAAGATAAAGAAAAGAATTATTACTGTTTTTTTCATAAATAATACTGAAAATTACTAAACATTCTTCTCAAAAATACGAAAAAATTAACTATATTTTATTCTAACAAATCAATACCTTGAACCATTTGCAATTTTTTATGATTTTTTTTTGTATTTATTAAATTAGATTATTAACTTAAATAATTCAAAAACCATTTTATAAATTTTCAGGAGAAATTATGCTTAAATATTTCAAAAAAACATTGCCGGTTCTATTTTGTTTAATAATTGCGGTAGCAATTATTTTCAAAGCTGTATCGGATGAACCGAAAGCCGCCCCCGAACCAAGAAAAATACCGGGTATAACAGATGTTGATTCAATGGCTCACGGATGTGTCAGCTGTCATAAAAATTATCCTGAAATGAAATTTGACGGACGCTTATCAACAATTTTAGCTGAATGGAAAGAAAATGGAGTTCCTCCAGAACTTTTAGCAAAGGCTCAATCAATAGCTCCCGATGGAATTACCCTAAAAGGGAAACATCCTTTTAAAGTCAGTCCTGAAGATAATATCCCCCAAGTATGTAATAAATGCCATGGCAAGTCAATGAAAACAGCTTTTCCTATGCCTGACCTGCTGCATGTGATACACCTTTCAGGTGGAAAAGACAATCATTTTATAATGATGTTTAACGGAGATTGTACGCATTGCCACAAAATGGATTTTAAAACAGGCAAATGGTCAATTGTTAATGGCAAGGAAAGCGAAGAAGAGAATAAATAATGTTTTTCTGATTCTTCAATTAGCTTGTAACAGAATAAAAAAATCCAAGAAATTATTATTATTTCAACGTAAACTAAAACAAGAGACTCGAAAGTCTCTTGTTTTACAATTATGTAAACTTGGAATTTGAATTTATTTCTGTTAAATAATTAAATCTTGAAAAATACTATCCCCTTACTGCAACCTGAAATATTTGACCTAAGAAAATAAGTCCCTAAACTGAAGGTAGATGTATCCAAAGCCGTAAATAAATTTTCTATCCTCTGTTCACTGACCTTATTACATAACATATCATAAATTTCAATTATAACATTACCTGCTTGCATACTTGCAGGTGTTATTGAAATATTTAGTATATTATTAGCAATATAAGGGTAAACTGTAAGCCCGCAAAGAGTATTTTCTTCAGTGTAATTAATACTATTAATTATACTGAACGGATAACACCCCATATCTGACCTACTGCTGTCCGTATCATTATAAACAGGGTCAGGATTTCCTTTGTTAATACAAGGAGAAGAGCTTTTTAAATGAAAATCTTCTTTGTCAATATCTACAAATTTCGGGTCAGCGGCTATTGCGTTACTGCCGCCGGTTGCGGGAGGTCCATTATAAGCATTTTTATTATTAAAAGTACAATTATAATCTATATATGGATTGTATGATTTGAATATACCTACTGAATAACCACAGACTATATTGTTTGTAATTTTCGAATCATTGTGAGCTGCTACAATACCCCTGCCTGCTGTATCTGCATTGTTAAAAATTGTATTATTATAAATATGAGAAACGGATTGTGAATCACAAGTAATTCCACCGTTTGAATTATTTACCAACAGATTTTTACATATAACAGTATTGCAGTTAGCAAGAAGAATTCCCTGAGACTTATTATTTATAAGTCTATTCTCTTTTACCAAAATTGTAGAATCAGTGCTGTCTATTCTAATCCCGACACCTAAATTCAAGTATATATCATTATTGATAATTTCAGCACTGCTTTTATTACCGACAATTAAAGCCGCTAAATCAGTATTATAAATATTATTGTTTTTTATCTTTGCAATACTATTTCTGTTTACAACAAGTCCACCCGCCTGATAATTACTTTCTGAAGTTTGATAGATAAAATTAGAATCTATGCTTGCAACAGATGAATCGTTAATTGCAATCTGAAAGTTAAAATTATCATAGCAAGAATTACCTTTCAAATTCAATAATGAATTATTTCTAGCCATTATACCACCCGATGGATTGTCATAAATTATATTATTTTCAACAATCATAGGTCCTATTTCTTCACCCGGTTTAACTAACCAACCTGTAGAATCAGCGCCTATTCCTACACCGGCTCCGGGGGGCATTTCTGCACCGGTTCTGTCTGTTCCGTTGGAATATATTGTATTATTCTTTATAGTAGGTTTAGAACCTTCACGAACCGATATACCGTTCCAACCGTTTCCATATACATTGTTGTTTTCAATTAATGGAGCCGCACCGTTTTGAACACCGATTCCTACCTCCCTGTTTTCATAAACAGTATTGTCTTTTGCAACACCTCTGGAAAAATGATTAAACCCGATTCCGATTCCAAAATTTCGATATACTTTATTATGGATAATTGTAGGGACGGCAGAACGACCGTCTTTTTCGTGTGAGCCAATCCCGGTTGAACCGTTATCATGAACAATGCAGTTTTTTATTGTTGAGGATGTCCCCCTGTTTTGTACTGCATGGCTATGACCGGGCAAATGATGATTGACAGTATCCATACCTGTTATCTCGAAACCGTCTAATACTGCTCCGTCAGCACAATTTACAACGGGTGTAATATTGTCGTCGGAATCTCTTAATCCTTCGGAATGAATAATTGTAGCAGAAGCACGATTCCAGTTACCGTCATCAACTCCACTTGACATTAAAACTATTGAGTCCCTGAGAACTATAAATTCGTGATAGCTACCGGGATTTACAAGTACTGTATCACCTTTTACGGCATTGTCGATTGCAGATTGGATAGTTGAATAATCAACAGGAACGGTGATTGTTTTACTAAAAGTCGGAACACTACATAATTGAATAAACATCAGAATAACAAATAATTTAATTTTACTGCACAGATGTTGGTAATACCCATTTCGCATTTTTTAGTCCTTAATTTTTAAACAAACTTTAAAAAAGTAAATTAAGAAATTAATAATTAATAGTAAAAACCAATAGGCTAAATTCCGAATTATTATCTTTTAAGTAATATTTGGAAACTAAGAGTAGGACTGAGATTGTTAAGATATTATTGTTTCTACATTGTGTTTATATGTCTTGTCATTTTTTTACAAAAACAGTTTATCCGGAATTGTTTCCAGTATAAAACCAAAAGGAACGGCTGAATACAACTTTACGAAAAGTAAATATCATATTATGTTAATTACTTCAACTATTAAGTGCTTGTTTTATACTATTGATTAAATTTTCGCCATTATAAGGTTTTGAAATATAATAATCGCAGCCTTTACTTAAAAAATCTTCTTTGTCACCGACCATAGCAAAAGCCGTAACTGCAATAATCGGGATATTGGAATAACTTTTTAATTTTCTGATTTCCTTAGTTGCATAAAGCCCGTCTTTTCCGCTTCCAAGATTAATATCCATCAGAATAATATCATAAGAATTAGCTTTGGCTTTTTCAATAGCATCTGTTGCATTAATTGCTATTTCAACATCAATAATATTCCTAACAATAGTATTAACTAAGATTGCAGATATTGAATCATCCTCTACATAAAGCATTTTTGCACGAATGTTTTTCCGGCTCGTATTAATGTTCTGTAGATTGCTGATTGATTCTCTACTTAGCTTATCGCTTGTTTCCATTAATTCAGTCCCTATCGGAAGCTTGATTATAAAAGTAGTTCCTTTTCCGATTTTGCTATCAACAGTGATAGTGCCTCCTAATAAATCAACGTATTTTTTTGTGATAGTCAAGCCCAGACCGGAACCTTCGAAGTTCCTGTCAATTCCTTCGCTTACTTGCCGGAATTCTTTAAAAATTATATCTATATTTGATGAATCAATACCTATTCCCGTATCGGAAACGATAGTAACAAGCCAATCTTTATCATTTATTATTTCTTTTTCCATAGAAATTTCTATACTACCTTTTTCGGTGTATTTTACAGCGTTGCTGATTATGTTGCCGAATATTGAAGTAAGAGCTTGCGAGTCTGTTGACAACATAATAGATTGAATAGGAGAATTAAAAGATAAATTCAGGTTTTTATTTTTAGCGGAAACACTGTATAAATCAACTAAATTATTCATTACTTCGCATACATCTAAATATTTTAGATTAAGCTTTAATTCACCGGATTCGATTCTTGATAAATCCAAAATTGAATTAAGAGTTGACATCAACCTTTTACCGCTTTCATTTATCATATTTGCATAATCATTTACAGTATTAATATCCTTCTCATCAATTAAAAGTTCCGAAAAACCAAGGATACCAATCATTGGAGTACGTAATTCATGACTCATGTTTGCCAAAAAACTTGACTTCAATCGGCTTAGTTCCTCGGCTTGTTCTTTAGCTTCTTTTAATCCTTCTTCATATTTTTTTCTCTCGGTGTTATCTTTTTGGATGCCTAAAAATCCGATGATTTCTCCATTATCATCCAAGATCGGATCAGTTGAACCTTCAACATCAATAAGCTTACCGTCTTT
>JBAYGQ010000143.1:0-6440 GCA_041666585.1 Bacteroidota bacterium | reverse complement strand
TCAGTAACGCTTCAGGTGTAATTGACACAATACCCGGCTCTTCGCAAACGGCACCCGAAGCATAATTTGCGATTGAAGCGGCTTCAGTAACCGTAGCACCGCCCGCCATAAATGCTGATAACGTTGCAATTGCAGTATCGCCAGCTCCCGAAACATCCGCCACGTGTCTTGCCCTTGTCGGTACCGAAAGGATTGTCCCGTTCGATTCGAATAAAAGCATCCCGTCTTTACCAAGAGTAAGCAAAACGTTTTCACATTCAAGTTTTTGAAGTAGCAATTTTCCGGCTTTCAGCAGTTCATCTTCTGTTTTCAATGCCATGCTTAATGCCTGCTGAGCCTCTTTCCGATTCGGTTTGAATACGGTTGTACCTTTGAAATCAAAAAAGTTCTCAAGTTTAGGGTCAACAAACACCGGAATTTTATGCTCTTTTGCAAAAGCTGAAACCTGCTTAATAAGCGGCTCAGTCAATGCTCCCTTGTTGTAATCCTGAAATATCAAACCCGCAAGATTCTCTGTTTTATTTAATGTACTTAGTATAAATGCCTCAGCTTCAGAAGACAATGCTTTTCTCAATTCGCGGTCTAACCTTGCAATTTGCTGATTGTTGCCGATAATTCTTGTTTTGATTGTTGTTGGTCTGTCCGTATCAATAAACAATCCGCTAGTATTTATTCCGTTTTTTAATGCAATATCCATAAAAGATTTGCCTGAATTGTCATCTCCTACTACCCCGCATAACAGAGGATTGATGCCTAAGGACTGCAAATTATTCGCTACGTTAGCGGCACCGCCCAGATGATATGTTTCGCTTTCAAGGTCAATTACCGGAACAGGTGCCTCCGGAGAAACACGCGATACACTGCCCCAAAAGTAGCGGTCGAGCATAACGTCACCGACAACGGCTACAACTTTTCCGCGGGCATTTCCTAAAATTTCATTCACTCTTTTTTCAGTAATAGCTTGCATTTAAACTTTCCGCTTCGTCTTTAAAACATGCAAAATAAAAATTTTCCCTGAATTTAACTACCTTCATAAAGTTGCCGTCATTCCGACTTGTTCGGAATCTTCTTAAATCTTTTTCTCAATAATGCAGAACAGACGAGGGCGTCTATTCTACTTTCTATTTCCTTACTTATCTCTTCTAAAACCGATTCCGGACAAGCCGGAATGACAGCTTAGTTTAATGCTCAAACTGTCCCTGAAGCAAGTATCCATCTACAATTCAGAATTCAGAATTCAGCATTCAGAATTCAGAATTATTTTTTCCCCTTTTTCGCCTTCTTAATCTTTTCAATCAGCTTTTCAGTCTCTTTAACATCTTCTTTATTTGCTTTTCCGGTCTGGAGTGCCATATTAGCAGATTTTTCAGCTTCCTTAATGTTACCCGATTTGTACAACAAAGCGGCATAAGTATCCAGATACATATAAATCGGTGCATTATCGGTTACTGTCTTCATCCAGCCCACTGCCTTATTAATAATCTCTTTGTCATCAATTTTTTCGTAAATTTTCCAGCAGATTTCATTTACAACACTTACTTCGGCAAACTCATTCTTTGTAATATAATTCTCAGATATTTCCGCATACTTTTTCCAATTTTCGGTACGCTCGTAAAAAGCTTGTCTGAAATTGAGTTTTACCATATCAGCATTTTCAGGCATATACTTATCTATTAATTTATCTATATCATCGAGCTTGGTTTCGTCTTCGGTTTTAATTCCTGCATCTAATTTATCATAAATAATACCCTGCACTTTAGTATTTGTCTGGCTTTTGCCGAAAAGCTCAGTATACTTATC
Source organism: Bacteroidota bacterium (assembly GCA_041666585.1). Taxonomy (GTDB): domain Bacteria; phylum Bacteroidota; class Ignavibacteria; order Kapaibacteriales; family UBA2268; genus JBAYGQ01. The sequence continues at coordinate 4,640 of JBAYGQ010000143.1, read as the reverse complement.
AATATTATCCAAAAAGTGTTTTTCAAACTTAGCATTTGTTTCGAAAATACTCATTACAGCCCAGTTTACTTCGGAAAACAAATCAGTCTGTTTTTCGAGGTATTCATCTACAACGCTCTGTTTGGGAATAACTTTCTCTTCACCTTTCAGGAAAGCTTTGCCGTAAAAATCGGGATAATTCATCTCTATCTTATTGGAGAAACCGCTATTATTGAACTGCTCTTTCGGGTCGCATGCTTTCTTTAATACGGGCATCCAGATTTCAGGTTTATGAAAACCCACCACCTGATAAATCAGCTTGCCGTCAGAGTCGAAAAACAAAAATGTCGGAAAGCCCCGCACATGATATTTCATCGCCAGTTTGACTCCCCAGCCTCTTTCCATATCAATTTTCAATGGGACAAAGTGCGAATTCATAAACTCACCGACTTCCTCATTCGAAAAAGTTTCCTTATCCATTACCTTGCACCAGCCGCACCAGTCAGTAAAGCAATCTATAAAAATAAGTTTGTTATCTTGTTTTGCAAGAGCCTTTGCATCCTCCCAGGATTTATCAATAAACTTTACCTGAGCATAGGAGCTGACAGCAAATAAGCAGAGCAGTACTGTAAGAAGAGATGTTTTGATAATTTTCATTTATTCACCGTAAAATAATTGAATAGAAAAAGTTATATCGAATAAAAAGCAAAAATAGTGTAAACGGAATTTAAAATTTAATTTTAATTTCCACAAAACAAAAAAGTCCGGTGCGGCGGTTAAACCGACACCGGACTTCTTTTATGCAAGAACAATGTCTTAGCGGATAATTCTGAACGATACCGTCTTTGTATTAGCACCGTTCGTTATCTTTACAAAATAGACACCCGAAGGCATTTCTTTTACATTCAGATTAAACTTTGCACCCTGATACGTTGACCTGAACTGCTCGATTCCAAGGCTGTTCACAATTTCAACTGTTGTGATTCCGGATGCTGTTCCCAAATCAATATTGATTGATTCGCTTGCAGGATTCGGGTAAACATTGGGACTGAAAGCTGTTGCGTTTTCTTCGTTTACGGGTAAATAATCCGTATCAGCCAATAAATCGAAGTCATTACTTGCAACGGCGGAATCGTTAGCTACTGTAATATCAGTAGTCTTAGTAAAGAAACCGACTCTGTCAGCCTGAAGTTTATAGTTACCGGATGTCAAATCATATATATCGAACTGACCTGTCTGGTCGCTGAAAGCATAGTCGATAAGTTCATTTTGTGAATCATAGAGATAAATAACGGCACCTTTGATTGCGGTTGCACCGAGTGTATTGTCGTTTATACCTTTGATTTCACCTCCGACACCCTTGATTTTGCCGCCGATTCTTCCGTTACCGCCGAGGAAGCCTCTTTTCTTGGTCATTACAACATGTATATAAATATCATTGGCATCTTCTGCAATCGGTACTCTGGTAGCTTCGTGCCAGGCGGGTATAACGATTGATTTAACTCTGTAATAACCCGGTATGTATTCTCTTTCGCGTGTGAAAGCAAATACAACATAATTACCGGGAATCAGATGCTCGAAGCTGAAATTACCGCCTTCATCTGCAATTGTGGCTCTGCTTATAAACAGGAAATTCTCACCGTGCCATGGTCCGGGACCTACGCGGTAAATAACCAGATGTGCTTCGGGAATCGGCAAACTGTCCGGAGTCTGTACAATACCGCTGAATCCGTTCGGAAGTTCAGGAGCAATATTAAGAGCAAAATTGATATCGTTAAGGTTACCGGTCAATTCAATAATCGTAGCTTCCGTCGGATTGTAAACACCGTCGTAATACTGTGGAATATATTGAGTTGTATTTTGACCTGTTGAATCATAATAAAAGCAATATGCTAAGTAAAGGAATCTGTCGGAAAGACTTATTTCATAATTTCCCGATTCATTTGCCCATGTGCGGAATGCTTTTACTTCATTACCGTGTTTTGATTTTGCGAAATAAACAATACTTGCATAAGGAATCGGTGTATTATTATCAGCATCTGTAACCCTGCCTTTAACAATATAGGTTTGTTCTGCTTTTCGTGCTTCTACAGAAGCAATTACAACCATCGAGTCGCCGCATGCAATTGTTATTGGAGTTGCATCTGCTTTTTCGTGTGCATCCTGCCACCATTCGGGCATAAACAGGTCACCGGAAAATCTGATGATATAAGTACCTTCATCAAGAAATGCTCTAAAGTTACCTCGCTCGATTTTTGCTACAAATACCGGATGGGCAGTTGCAGTATCGTTAACTTTCCTGTAAATTTCTGCATTTCCGAAAGCAATCGGTTGTCCGTTTTGATCCGATACAGTTCCGGAAATTCCGGTAAATGATCGGCAGGACCTAACCTGAATGACAAATGCCTGTATGTTAAATATTGTAGGTGTATCTGCCAGATATGCTTTTACTCCGACTTCGAATCTGCCGGAAACAAGAGGTATCCAGCTAATCAAGCCGGTATCTTCGTCAATTGTCATTCCGTCAGGCGGATGTACCAAAGCATATTTTAGTGTGCCTCCGTTAGAAGCTGTTGCATCTGCATCATATTCATACGGTTCGTTAACGAATGCATCTACTTTCGGATGAGATGAAAAAGTGATTTTTATCTGTTCGGCTTTTGGACCGACAACTATAGGTATAAATAAGGAATCTCCGCATTGAATTTCAACCGGGTCTGCTTCAGGCATTTCGTATTTATTGTTGTACCATTCCGATTGGAAAGTTTCCCCGACAAAATGCAGATAGAATGTACCTTCTTCAAGTGGGATTCTATAAATACCGTGTTCAAATCTCTTACTAGTTACAAGTACCATTTTAGGCGGGTCGGCGTCGGTTTTCCTATAAACTTCTACGGTACCGCTTAAAACAGGTTCGCCGTTTTCGTAATGTACTGTACCGTCAATACCGGTATATGTTGGACATTTTACGATAGTTATCACAAAATTTTGTAATTTATTTATTGCGGGATTTTCTACTAAATAAGCTTTTACGGAAATTTCAAACTTTCCGGAAATTGTAGGAGTCCATGTAATTAAACCGGTATTCTCATCAATTGTCATTCCGTCCGGTTTGTGCATTAAGACGTATTTTATCGGTTTTTCAGGATTGGTAACCGCATCAACATCATAAGTATAAGGCTGATTAATAGAACCTGTTAAAACAGGTATTGATGTAAATGTGATTACATTCTGATTATTCTCTCCGAACATACGGAAAATTATATATGTTCTCTCGCTTTCTCCGGATGGATTGGTTGCTGTCATAAAGAAAGAAAATTCTCCGTGTTCCATAGGAATTTTAGTTATCCAGAATCCGTTTTCATGTTTTATTAAAGAATCTTTGCCGAGTGAATTCCAAATCGGGTGAAATTTTGTACGGTCTTCTGTCCTGCCTAATGCTTTGTACAAAGTAAAGAAGTGTGCAGTATCCCCTTCAGGATTCGGTTTCCATTTGAACATAACAAAACCTCCATCCATTCTTACAGAATCGATAAAGAATTGTTGCGGTGGCCTCGGTGGTAGTGCCTTTGCGGGTGTAATTGCCGCAAGGAAAGTAAATGCGACGAATAAAATCGCCCACAATCCGAATAGTTTCTTAAGTTTCATTGAAAGCCTCTTGGTTAATGTTAATAGTTATTTTTTTATTAAAAAGTATTTTCTTGCATAATTGTATTTTCGATTCATACCAAATAACACAAATTTTTTAAAAGAGTTGCATTTATTATTTCAATTTCTCTTTTTTTTATTATTTTGCTATATTATTATAACCACAATCTCAACAAATGCAATAATAGGAGTCGCTTTATGTATAAAAGTCTAATTCTATTTGTTGTTTCAGTTTTTATTTTCCTTTGTCAATTCTCAAATGCAAATTCTCAAACCTGGCAACAGATGAAGGATAGTTGTAAATTATTTCAAGAGAAGAGGGACTTTAAAACTGCTTTACTGTGGGCTCAAAAAATTCTACCCCTTACAGAGAAGGAATTCGGTGAGAAGGATACAAATTATATCTCAACTCTTGGTGAAATATGCGAAATCTTTGATAAAATGGGGAAAATTGATTCTGCATTGTATTATGGTGAATTGAATCTTAAAGCAAGCAGATTATATTATAAAGAAGATCATCCGTATTTAGCATCAAGTTTAATTTGGATGGCTTACTTTTACAATCGAAAAGGTTTTAAAAAACAAGCAGAGCCTTTGTATAAGGAGGCTATTGAGATGCATAGACGCTTATTCAAAGAAGACCACCCGGATTTAGCAGGTTGTATAAGCAATACAGCAAACTTTTATAATGATATTGGTGATTTCAAACAAGCCGAACCATTATACATTGAAGCTATGGATATGTATAAACGTATTTATAAAGGAGACCATCCTAAGGTATCTATGATAATGAATAATGTTGCATTATTTTATAATGAAAGAGGTGATTTTAAAAAAGCGGAACAACTCTTTAATGAATCACATGAGATGTCAAAAAGACTATTTAAAGGAGACCATCCCGGTTTGGCTGCAAGTTTCAACAATATTGCTTCATTTTACAGCAAAAGTAAAGGTGATTACAAAAAGGCTGAACAGTTATATATAGAATCTTTAAATATGTATAGACGTGTTTA
>JBAYGQ010000142.1:0-6462 GCA_041666585.1 Bacteroidota bacterium | reverse complement strand
AAATATCTATGAAAAAGAAAGCAAACGCAGCCTTAGTCGCGGTTATTCTAATAATTGCAATGTTAGCCGTACCGGTAAATATGGCATTCGGAGGATGGGCTATGCACAGTAGAGCGGGCAATTACATACCTTTCGACTATTCTTATAATATTTTGCAAAGTGCTGAAAAGGATGCAATTATCTTTACCAACGGTGATAACGATACCTTCCCTGTATGGTATTTACAGGATGTAGAGGGTGTACGCCGTGATGTCAGAATAGTAAATTTAAGTCTCGGCAATACACTCTGGTATGTTTATGCACTGAAAAATCAAGAACCCTGGGGTGCTAAAAAATTGCCTCTTTCCTTTACAGACGAAAGTCTTATGCTAAGTGAAACCGACCCGAAAGCTTTGTCTTATGATTGGGGTGAAGCCAAATCTGAAACTATTAATATTCCCAAAGATGTAATGAGTCAATTTACAGATGACCCTGCTTTGATTGAGAACGGCAAAATGTCATTTACTTTTATCGGAAAACCTCTCGGAGTCAGAGAAGGAAAGAATAACTTTCTATTCAGAGTACAGGATAAGTTAATTCTTGATATTCTTAAAACTACAAAAATGACAAGACCTATTTATTTCTCAACTACAGTAGGACCTGATGTTTACTGTGGCCTTGATAAATTTTTCCGAAACGAAGGTATGGTTATCAGAGTTTGTCCCGTTGAGCAAAAGGCTCCATCAGGTGGTGAAAAGCTTGATGCTAAAATATTCGAAAAATGTCTGATGAATATTGACAACAGTAACAATTTCCATAAAGAACAGAATTATGGTTTTAAATTAAGAAATCTAAATAATTCAGGTGTTTTCTATGATGAAGTTCACCGCAGATTAATTCCGAGCTACCGTAAATTGTATCTGGATTATGCCACTTATGAGCAGAATGAAAATAAGAATCCTAAGAAAGCTGTTGCCATTCTCGACACAATGGAAAAATATATTTCAAGAGTTCAGTTTCCATTGACCTATGAATACTATTTCCGTATTTCTAAGATTTATCGCGACGGTGGAAATATTGACAAATCCAAGGCTTTTGCTATCGAAGGAATCAAAGAATGCAACGAAATTATTGAAAATAAAGATATGAATACTGAAATTCAATACTATGAATTAATCGGTAAATACTATGGTCCTTACAGAATTTCATCTTTGTTGTACGAAACTTTGGGCGATTATAAAAATGCCATAGATAGGCTTAAGCAATTACACGCAAAAACAATGGCATTCTTCCAGCAGATAAAGGACCGACCCGAGTATCAGGAAGAATTACAACGTACTCAATATAATATGGTTGATTTGCAGGCAAATATCGATGAGCTTACTATTGATGAGATTGCTAAGACTCAGAGTAAAGATAAGGCTTTGAAAGCGGCAAAAGAATTGTTGGTTAAATACAGCGATTCTACAAATCAGGTAATGATGTATCTCAGAAAATATGTTGAAGCAAAAATCAGAGATATGGAAACAAATAAAGATACTTCAATCGGTAAGAAATAATCATTCTGCTATTAATTAAATTCAAAAGTCCGGTATCAGAAAATTGAAACCGGACTTTTTTATGAATGTTCTATCCATAGATTTATTTTTCGGTATTGGTAACTAAGTATAAAAAACTAAAAAATTGTCATTCCCACGAAAGTGGGAATCCATAGTATTTCATTATGTTATAGATACCCGCTTTCGCGGGTATGACAATAAATCAATTTTTCTATAAAAAACTACGAATTTTTTATTACAATATAAATTGTTCCTTTATATTTTTTTCCTTTCGATGCCTTACCCATTGGCGGAGGATTTAACGGGTCAAGAGCATTGTTGCCTTTAGTTGTTATCCTATCCGATTTGATTCCGTTAGTTTCAAAAAATTCTTTTAATGCCGCGGCTCTTTGGTTAGTTAGTGTCAGGTTTTCAGAAGCCTGGGCGTTATTATCGGGGAAAACAACAATTTCAAATTTGATACGCTGATTTTCTTTTAAGGTTTCCAAATAATGCTTTAACGATTTCTCAGCACCGCTACGGAGCTTAGATCTACCCGCAGCAAAAGGAGATACTCTTAAAGGAATTTGCAAATCTTTGGTAGCCGGAATCAAAACAATATCATGAGAAAACTCCGAATATTTGTCTGTATTGGGTATTGCAATTTCGATTCGATGATTCAAATATCTTGTTTCTGCATTGAAATCAATCAGATTTCTGATTATATAAGTTTGCCCCGGTTTAAGTCCGGTAATGAAATAATAACCGTCTTTAATATTACTTTTTGCTCTGTTGACTCTGATACCGCTTTGGTCAAAGATTTCGAGTGTAGTTCCCAATGGCTGTCGTGTGATTTCATCAATTACACGACCTGTTATAGAAACTACAGTATTAATTAACTGTGCTTTGGAAGGTTGTATTTGAAGGCAAAAAGCAATTGCGATACAGATGCCGAAAGTTAATAGCTTTTTCATTTCTTACCTCCTTTAACCGGTTTTTTAGGGGCTTTTTCCTGCTGTCTTATCAGCATTCTGACAGTACCGTCTTCACATCCGAAAGTAATAATTGATGCGTCCGCCACAAGATCAACAGACCATACCTCATTACCGGTATCGAATGAAAACAAGAGATTTCCTGTGTCTGTGTCCCAAAGTTTGATTGTCTTATCTAGACTTCCGCTAACCAATCTGATATTATCATCGGCAAAAGAAACATCCTGAACCAATTCAGTATGACCTTTAATTCGCCGTATCATTTTTCCTTCGGGCATGCTCCAGATTATTATTTCACCGTTTTGATCAGAGGATGCGATTTTTTTGCTGTCAAAACTGAAAATAACAGTTAACACCGGTGCATTATGACCGGTAAGAGTCATTATTGGAGTTTTTGTAGTCAGGTCAGTTGACCAGATTTTAATCGTTTTGTCATCACTGCACGAAGCAAGATATTTTCCGTCGTAACTATAAGCAACATTATTAATACTTGCTGTGTGCCCGTGAAGAGTTTTGATTTCCGTTCCAAGTCTGACATCCCAAAGTTTTACTGTTTTATCGAAACTTGTACTTGCTACGAAAGTGCTTGCACTGTCCTGACTGAAATAGCAACCGATAACCATATCGGTGTGTCCTTCAAGTGTTTCAATTTCTTTGCATGAAGCTACGTCCCAGATTTTAACGGTTTGGTCTGTAGATGCACTGGCGAGCCATTTGTCGTTTCCGGAAAATGAAATATTGTTTACTTCACCGAGATGACCATGAAGTGTGCAAACTTCTTTTCCTTCCGGTAGTTTCCACAATTTAATTGTTTCGTCAACACTGCACGAAGCAAACATAGAATTATTCCAATTTACGAAAACTCCCAGAACTTCGCCGTCATGTTTGCCGATAGTTTTCATTTTATATGAATATCCATCGGTGGCTTGCAAATTTGCATTGATAAAAAATATAGTAAAAAGTAGAATTAGATATTTAAAGATTTTGCTCATGAGAAACTCCTTGTCTCTGAAAAAATATTTAATATATTAAGAATATCATTCTTTTAATTGCAAGTTTTATGAAGTAATACTTACATCAATTATGTAGGAAACTCTAAAGTTCAAAGATATAAAATTTTTTGATTAAATGAAATGATTATAACAGAAAAAAGTAAAATAAATCTAAATCTAAAATGATATTTTTTTCTTAGCCATTGTGGAAATAAATAGTTTAAATCGAAGTAAACCTAAATTAAATTAGCTTTTTACGGGTAAAAGATATATTAAAAAATAATGGGAATTACCATCCATTTGTTTTTTTCTTTTTCTTGGAAGCTCTATAAAATAAAAAAATACCTGCGGCAATAAAAGGGATACTTAGAATTTGCCCCATATCAATCGGCAAGGTTGATTCAAATGAAACCTGTGATTCTTTCAGAAACTCCAGCAGAAAACGAATTCCGAAAACCAAAGTCAGGAATAAACCGAAAATGTAGCCGTCCGGAAACTTCGCTTTCTGAACAAAGTAAATGGTAATTAATAAAATAAAAATTGATAAGTAAGCAAAGGATTCGTACAATTGAGCGGGATGGCGAGGAATTAAATCAACTCTTTCGAAAACTACTGCCCAGGGTAAATTGCTCGGTTTACCTATAATTTCGGAATTCATAAAATTACCGAGACGAATGAAACTGCCTGCGAGCGCAACTACAACAGCTATTCTGTCTAAAATCCAAAGCATTGAGAACTCTTTGTATTTCCGGCTGAATAGCCAAAGTGCTAATAATATTCCGATTCCCGCACCGTGACTTGCCAGACCGCCTTCCCATACTTTAAGGATTTCAATCGGGTGGCTAAGATAATAACCGGGAGAATAGAATAAACAATGACCTAATCTTGCCCCGACTACCGTACCTATCAACATATATACAGTAAGAGCATCAAGATACTTCAGATCTTTTTCTTCTTTTTTGAAAAAAACCTGCATTATTATGTACCCAATAACAAAACCGAGGGTAAATAAAAGACCGTACCAACGTACAGTAATTACACCTAAAGAAAAAATCTCGGGTCTTACATTCCAGTATATACTTGCTAAGAAAGGCATTATTATCTCATTTTTTGTTTGTAAATTTCGTAAAATTCACCGATTCTTTCAAATGCTTTTATTAGAATTTCTTCAGACGGTAAAATGACAATCCTAAAGTGCTTTGAGCCGGGACGCTGACCGAAACCGTCTCCGGGAACAACAACAACACCTGTTTCCTTTAATAATTCAGAAACAAACTTTTTGTCATTGTCAACTTCGATTGACGGGAATGCATAGAAAGCTCCTTCGGGTTTCACAAGGTTTATTCCTTCAATTGCAGTAAGCATTTCAAAAGTAATATCACGTCTGCGCTGGAGAATTAGATTCATTTTTGCTATATGGCTCTGGTCACCTTCTAAAGCTGAGATTATAGCATATTGTTCCGGGTGATTTGCACATACACGTGCACGTAAAATTCTATTAACAGCGTCAAGATATTCTTTCATTGCAGAAGTCTTACCGCTTGCAACTCCCCAACCGAGTCTGAAACCCGGTGCAACATAATTCTTGGATAGACCGGAAAATGTAACACAGGAAACATCTTTATTCAGTGAAGCAATTGCAAAGTGTTTGTTATCATCGAACAGAAGTTTATCATATATTTCATCTGAAATAATCAGCAGATTATGCTCTAATGCTATGTCAATTATTTTGAGCAGAGTTTCTTTCTTGTAAACCGAACCGGTAGGATTGTTTGGATTAATTATAACAATAGCTTTGGTCTTATCATTGATTTTTGATTTAATATCTTCAATATCCGGTTGCCAGTTGTTACTTTCATCAAGATAATATGGATTCGGCTCAAGTTCGAGTTTGCTTTGAACAGCCGTATATAGCGGATAACCGGGAGTCGGCATCAGGAAATTTTCGCCTGCATTAAGCAGTGCCGTTAGGCAAATTTCGATTGCTTCGCTTGCTCCGGTAGTAACAAAAATATCTAGAATATTGTCAATACCTTTATTGTCGGAATCCTTTTCAATGGCTTTAATTGCACCTTTAATACCCGAGGAAGGGGCATACCCGTTCTTGTTATTAAGCATTGCATTATATGTGGCTTCAATAAGGTGCATCGGTGTTCTATGGTCATAAACATTTGGGTCGCCGATGTTCAGATATAACATTTCCTTTCCTGTTTTAGCAACCTCATCAGCTAAGAGTGTAATGTCACGAATTGCATAATGAATATTGTAAGTCTTTTTTGCGGGATTGATTATTTTGCTAAGCATTGCATTTTTCCTGTGTTATATATTTTGTTTAAAATTCTATTAAAAAAAATCAGACACAAAATTAATGAAATATTTTTGGATTTAAGCTATTATTCTCTTTTAGCTCCCGTTAAATACTCAACTATAGCTTTTGCAGTCTTATTCCCGACAAATTCTGCTAATTTATTGAAATCAGCATTCCTCAAATTTTCGACAGAACCGAATTCGATAAGAAGTTTTTTTGCAGTTTTTTCTCCGATTCCTTCGATATTTGTGATTTCAGTCTGTAATGTTCGCTTATCACGTAAAGTCCGATGATATGTTATTGCAAACCTGTGTGCCTCATCCCTGATTTGCTGAATAAGTCTGAGACTGCTTGAGGTTTTGGGCAATAGAATTGATTCGGATTTTCCCGGAACAAAAACTTCATCAAGCCGCTTTGCAAGTCCGACTACACTTAGTTTGTCATCTAATTGGAGCTGTTTTAAAATTTCAAGTGCGTGCGAAAGCTGTCCCTTCCCGCCGTCTATAATAATTAAATCAGGCAGGGGTGTAGCTTCCTCCAGATTCTGTTCAGATTGTAAGCGTGAGTATCTGCGTCCGACTACTTCCTGCATAGCGGCAAAATCATCGTTATGGTCAACAGTTTTAATTTTAAATTTTCTGTATTCTGATTTT
>JBAYGQ010000141.1:0-6462 GCA_041666585.1 Bacteroidota bacterium | reverse complement strand
CGGAGATTCTCGGGTAAGAGGATTTAATGTACCTCTTTCTTTTTGGTTGCCTGCACGAATAAAATTAGGATTTAGAAAACCAAAAAAACAAATACTTGGTATGGAGTTATCTGGAGTCATTGAATCGGTCGGTAAAAATGTCAGCCTGTTTAAAAAAGGAGATAAAATTTTCGCAAATACCGGACACAATAATTTTGGAGCGTATGCTGAATACTGTCGTATTTCTGAAAATGCCTGTATTGCTAAAAAACCGGAAAACATAAGCTATGAGGAAGCATCTGCAATAACGTTCGGCGGTGTAACGGCATTGCAATTTTTACGAAAAGGGAACATAAAACAAGGAGATAAAGTGCTTATTTATGGGGCTTCCGGATGTGTCGGAACATATGCAGTACAACTTGCCAAATATTTCGGTGCTGAAGTAACAGGAGTTTGTAGTACAGGGAATTTGGAAATGGTAAAATCATTGGGTGCCGATAAAGTTATTGATTATACGACTACAGATTTTTCAATATCAGGAGAAAATTATGACGTGATTTTTGATACGGTCGGAAAAGGTTCAATATCTGCGTCAATAAAATCACTAAAACCGACGGGTAAATATATTCATGCCGTAACAACACCTGCTACTGAAATTAAAATTCGAATTAAACTGTTGAAAAGCAAGAAAAAACTAATTGGAGGTACTTTTACACCAAAAATAGAGCAGATTAATTTCCTTAAAGCACTTGTTGAAGAAGGTAATATAAAACCAAAAATTGACAGAATTTTTCCTTTTGAACAAATAGTTGAAGCACACAGATATGTGGATCAAGGACACAAAAAGGGAAATGTGGTGATAACCATCGGACACAACAACAATATTTATTAAATAAAGAAAAATAAAATAATGAAACGAAAAGGCTTACATAAACCAACTGTTGAAGATGCAGTAGAAATAAGCGGCATTGAAATTCTGCATCCCGGCGGATATGAATTAACAAAAAGAACTGCCGAAATGTGCGAATTAAAAAAGGGCATGAGCGTATTAGATGTTTCAAGCGGCCGTGGAACTCAATCTGTCTTTTATGCAAAAACCTATGGAGTGAATGTTACTGGATTAGATATTTCGCAAGAAATGGTTGACACTGCTACTCAAAGAGCAGAAGAACAAGGGTTGCACAAACAAATTAATTTTGGTCTTGGGGATTCTCAAAATTTACCATTTGAAGAAAATACTTTCGATGTTGTGATAAATGAATGTGCTGTCGGGATACCGGATAATTCTCAAAAAGTTTTAGACGAAATGATGCGAGTTGTTAAACCAAACGGTACTGTTGCAATTCACGAATCTACCTGGCGAAAATCTTTGCCACAAAGCAGAAAAGATGAAATTTCAGAAAGATATGGAACTTCACCATTGGAATATTCAGAATGGATTGATATGTTAAAAAAAACCGGAGCCATTGATATCATAAGTGAATTTGATGAATGGTCAAAACCTGAAATGTATTGGAAAATAAGGAAAGACAGAAATGTAAAAAGCCATAAAAAGGTAATGACGATTAGTGAAAAACTAAGAACGGTTTACCGAATATTTAAACTTTACGGAGTAAGTGGAGTATTTAAAATCTTTGAAAATGAAAAAATCTTTTATCAGTCCATATTAAACGGGGAATTAGGTTACGCACTTTTTAAGGGAAAAAAATGCAAACTACAAGAATAATCGCCATATTTGTAGGAGCACTATTTCTAACATCTACCTTCGCGTTTTCGATGGGAAGCTCCTACATACAATCTTATTTCGCTGGTGGTAATTTAAATAAAACCCAATTGATTACAGGAGTGCTCCTTGAAATTTATTGCGGCATTGCAGTTGCTGGCATTGGGATTTTAATGTTCCCTATCCTAAGAATGTTTAATAAAAACTTAGCTCTAGGTTATACCATTTTCAGGATTATTGAGTGTGCAGTCATTATTATTGGTGGAACTTATCTATTATTTCTATTAAAATTAATGTGGAAATACGAATTGATAATTTTTATCTGTACTGGACTAGGTGGTCTGATATTTACATATTTATTGTATATATCAAAACTTATTCCGCGATTTTTGTCGGTTCTTGGCATCATTGGATACACAATGTTATTATTAGGAGTCATGTTAAATATGTTGGGCTATGTTAATATAAATGCTGGTGCAGGGATGCTTCTATATCTTCCAGGAGGGCTATTTGAATTATTTCTACCACTCTGGCTTTTTGTTAAAGGATTTAATCCATCTTCAATTGACTCTTTACTTTATAAATAGAAATATACGATACAAAGGAATAAATATGAAAAATATTGAAAAAGATATACTTAAATCAGTGAAGTTCTGGGATAGGATGGCAAAGTTCTTTGATAGGGAAGAACGAAAAAATGAATCGACCAATATTAAAATTATTGAAAAAGCTAAAAACCGACTAAATATTAGTGATAATGTTTTAGATTATGGATGTGGGACTGGAACAGCCGCCATTGAAATTGCGAGCAGCGTGAAAGAAGTAAAAGGTATTGATATTTCATCCAAAATGATTGAAGCAGCAAAAAGAAAAACTGTAGGGCTTAAGGTTAATAACATAGATTTCGAGCAAACAACTATTTTTGATGAAAAATGTTTAAATGATTCGTTTAATGTAATCATAAGTTTCTACTTGCTTCATTTAGTTGAAGATGCATCAAAGGTCATACAAAAGATAAATGAATTATTAAAACCAGGAGGACTATTCATATCTGCTACTCCCTGTGTGGGCGAGTCATTATCACAACGAATTTTAATATCTCTGTTCGGGAAAATAATTCGAATTCCATATTTAAAACTCTTCAAAATACAAGAATTAAAAGATTTAATCACTTATGGAAATTTTGAAATTATTGAAACTGAATTCTTGAATAATCGAGGACAACAATATTTTATTATTGCAAAGAAAATATAGTATAAATTACAAAATATATGTTTAAGGAAAATTATGAAAGCAATTATTTGTACAAAATACGGACCACCCGAAGTACTCAGGATTGAAGAGTTGGAAAAGCCGGTGCCCAAAAACAACGAAGTGTTGATAAAAGTAAAGGCTACAACAGCGCATATTGGCGATACTAAGATTCGGCGTTTAGAGCCGGGGTTAGGACCCGTCAAAGATTTCTTTTTCAAGCCAATGATGCGTATTGGAATGGGCTTTAAAGGACCAAGAAATAAAATTCTTGGTATGGAACTGGCCGGAGACATAGAAGCTGTCGGCAAGCATGTTACTCTGTTTAAAATCGGCGACCCCGTTTTTGCATCAACTGAATTTAGAATGAGTGCCTATGCCGAGTATTGTTGTATACCGGAAAAATCTGCTATTACGGTTAAACCGAAAAATATGACATACGAGGAAGCCGCACCTGTTTCTAATGCAGGATTGACCGCCTTGATTAATCTGAGGAAAGGCAATATTCAGCCGGGTCAAAAAGTATTAATCTATGGAGCGTCCGGTAGTGTCGGTACTTATGCCGTGCAGATTGCCAAGCACTTCGGTGCGGAAGTTACAGGAGTATGCAGTACTGCGAATCTGGAAATGGTGAAATCTGTGGGGGCAAACAAGATTATTGATTACACAAAAGAAGATTTTACACTAAGAACTGATTATTATGACGTTATTTTTGATGCAGTAGGCAAGATTCCTCGTTCTAAACGCAAAAAATCACTGACAAAATCCGGAAAATATATATCCGCTTTTGATGTAAAAGGCAACGTTAAGCTAAAGGCAACTGACCTGCTCTATCTAAAAGATCTCTGCGAGTCAGGAAAGCTAAAAACAGTAATTGATAAAATTTATCCTTTTGATCAAATCATAGAAGCTCACAGATATGTTGACAAAGGACATAAAAAAGGAAATGTGGTAATAATTATAAAATAATAAAAATGAATATTCATCATCTTACTAGACTAACTTAAAATTATTAACTATTCTTTTACTGTAAATTTTGTCTCTTAAAAATTCAAAAAAATAACTCAATTTAAATTTTCGTAATTTTGCATCCTATTTGAACTTATAATGAGAAAAAGAAATTATGCTGAATGTACAAAATGTATCTATACACTTTGCCGGACGCTATTTGTTCGACAATGTTTCTATATCTGTGGGTGAAAACGACAGAATCGGGCTGATTGGCAGGAATGGTACCGGAAAATCTACTATGCTGAAGCTCATCTACGGCTTGGAATCCCCCGAATCAGGAAAAATTTCTTTACCTAATGACTATAAAATCGGGTATCTGCCTCAGGAAATAACAACCGATTCAACGAAATCTATCTATGAAGAAGCCGAAAGCTCTCTGGAAGATTTAAAACAGCTTGAAGAAGACATAAACAGGTATAGCAAAGAGCTCGAAGAACGTACCGATTATGAGACTGAAGAGTACATGAAAATCATCGAAAACCTTAGCGAAGCAAGTGAGGTGTACCATCACATGGGCGGACAGTCTATTGAAGCGGAAATTGAGAAGGTGTTAATCGGTCTGGGTTTTGAACGCAGTGATTTTACACGCAGTATGAATGAATTCAGCGGCGGCTGGCAAATGCGTGTGCATCTGGCAAAAATTCTTTTAACACCTAATAACTGCATTTCGCTCGATGAGCCGACTAATCATCTGGATATTGAATCAATCCGCTGGCTCGAGGTATTTCTAAAAACCTATCCTGGTGCTATAATGATTGTGTCCCACGACAGAAGGTTCCTTGATAACATCACAAACAGAACAATAGAGTTTTCGCTCGGTAAGATTTATGATTTGCCTTACCCCTATTCCAAATTTGTTGCCGAAAGAGCTAATCATAAAGAATTGCAGTTAGCCGCGTTTAATAATCAGCAAAAGCAGATTGCACAGCAGGAGCGGTTTATAGAAAGATTCAAAGCTAAATCGTCTTTTGCCTCCCGTGCTCAATCTAAAGTTAAAATGCTCGAGAAAATGGACATTATTGAAGTAGAGGAAGAAGATTTATCTAAAATGCGTTTTAATTTTGCTGAGCCGCCACGCTCATCGAGATTGATTTTCGAAACCAAACAACTCACAAAAAAATATGATAGAAAGCTGGTTCTGGACAATATTGATTTTGAAATTGAACGCGGCGAAAAGATTTGTTTCGTCGGTAAAAACGGTGAGGGTAAGTCAACTTTATCCAAGATTCTGGCAGGTATATTGGATTACGAAGGGTCTCTGGAGGCAGGAACAAATTTAAATCTCGGTTATTACTCCCAGCATCAGGCGGAATCGCTCGACCCTGATGCCACTGTCTTCGAAACAATTGACAGAGCCGCCACCGGGGAGATGAGAAAAAAAATCCGCTCTATACTCGGAGGATTTTTGTTTAGCGGTAATACTGTAGATAAAAAAGTAAGAGTGCTTTCGGGCGGGGAAAAATCGAGATTGAGTATTTGCAAATTGCTTTTTCAACCGATTAATGTTTTGATTCTCGACGAACCCACAAATCATTTTGATATGCTTTCGAAAGATGTCCTGAAGAATGCTCTTATTGATTTCAAAGGAACCCTGATTATTGTATCGCACGACAGAGATTTTTTACAGGGATTAACAAGCAAAACGATTGAGTTCAAAAAAGGAAAACTTAAAGAATACATAGGCGACATAAACGAATTTCTTGAGCAACAGCAAATTGATTCATTAGATTTGCTGGAAACAACAAGAAAAGGCAAGTTGTAAGTTTATTTTATTATTGTCATTCAGTGCGAAGCGTGGAATCCAACCTTTAAGCTCTTAAAACTTGTACCCAAACACCTTGAAACCTTGTTCCAAAGCTCCCGCTTTGGGACAAACCACTACTCTAATCCCGCATGACGCCGTCATTCCTGCTTGTCAGGAATCCTCTTCATATGTCATTCAGAACGCAGTGAAGAATCCAACCTTTATGCTCTTGAAACTCTTGATTCCCCCTTATCAAAGAGGGCAAGAGATTGTTGCATTTTTAGTGAAAAGTGAATAACTAAGAGTGAAGAGTAAATTACGAAACAAAGTAAGTTGTCATTCTCGTGAAAGCGGGAATTCATCCTTCCTAATTGAACATTGAAAAGTAACAAATTCGAAAAATTTTAAGAAAGATTATCAAAGTATCAATGTCTAAATTTATTTGAAATATGATTTATTTCAGTTTGTAGTAATTCTTGATTTTTTATTGAACACTGCCACACTATAATAATATTCCAACCAATTTCAGTTAGCTTGTCATAATTATTTTTATCTCTTACTTTATTTTCATTTATTTTCTTTTCCCAAAATTCAAATCTGGTTGCGGGTAGTTTAGCCGCTTGACAATCATGACCATGCCAAAAACATCCATGTACAAAAATAACTGTTTTATATTTGGGTAAAACTATATCGGGTTTGCCAGGCAAATCATTCCAGTGCAATCTATATCTGAAACCTTCTTTAAATAGTGCCT
>JBAYGQ010000140.1:0-6478 GCA_041666585.1 Bacteroidota bacterium | reverse complement strand
TTTTTATCTCATAAATCATTCCGAATGTATTGAGATTAAATCTTTTGTAATCCTGCATTGAAAGCTTGGATTTTTCAAGCTTTTTAATTTTCTTTAGTTTCTGAACAAACTTTTTATCAAAAAAATTCTTCAAAGCAGAACTCAAATCACATTCTTTTAATTCCTGTTTTTTTTCTAATCTTTTAAAAACCGGTACAGGAAAATTAATTATTTCCTTCTTTGTTGTTGAATCATTTTCAATAAAAGATTGTTTAAACACTTTTATAAAAACTTCTGAATCATCTGTCATTCTGCAGTTTGCTAAAGATGAAAAGAAACAAAAAAATCCGAATATCAGGATAAAATTTTTTTTCATAAATAATTTTCGTGTTTAAGAATAATTGTTTTTAAGGTGCAAAAATACAAAAAAAATTAAGGTCTTAACAAAACAGCTTTCCATGTAACCGTACAACCTGACCTCTGAAAAATTGCAGAAGCGCCGCAATAAGTTGATTGCGATAATTCAATTGCCCGCACTAAATCCTTCATTTCTGCATCTTCACTTGTTAGTTCATAAGTCAATTGAACTTCTGTAAATACCTTAGGGTGTTTTTCAGCTCTGTCACCGTGAACATATATTTTTAAACCGCCGAGATGTTTTCTTTTTTTACGGATAATGCTTACAATATCCATAAAACTGCAAGCCGCCATAGCCTGAAGCATTACTTCCATAGGAGTTGGGGCAGTATCTTCACCGCCTACACCGGGATGGGTATCAAATATAGTTTCTAATCCGCTGGGAGTTGTACCGATTATCCGCATATTTCTATCTAATCGTAATGTCGCATCCATTCTGAACCTCAAATATAAATTGTAAATAAATTATTAATTTTGAGAAGTTTTAAAAAACTAAACTTATAATGTAAAATGATTATTCCAAATTTCAATGACGTTAAAGCCGCAGAAGATATTATTAAAACCTATGCAAACCGCACACCGGTTCTCAGTTCCCGTACTCTGAATCAAATGTTCAGTGTCGAAATATTTTTTAAATGCGAAAATTTTCAGAAAGTCGGAGCATTCAAATTTAGAGGAGCCTGTAATGCAGTATTTTCTCTTTCTGAAAAAGAAGCTAAAAAAGGTGTTGCTACTCATTCATCAGGAAACCACGCTCAGGCACTTGCATTAGCTGCAAAAATCAGAGGAATTGAAGCTCATATTGTCATGCCCGAAAACTCGACACAAGTTAAAATTGATGCCGTTGCCGGTTACGGTGCAAATATTATTTTCTGCAAGCCTACATTGGATGCACGCGAATCTACACTCGATGAAGTTGTAAAAAAAACTGATGCCATTTTTATTCACCCCTACGATAATCCAAAAGTAATTGCAGGTCAGGGGACAGCCGCATTAGAGTTACTCAGTGATGTAAAAGATTTAGATTATGTTATTGCACCTGTAGGAGGCGGAGGTCTTCTTTCCGGAACACTTATTTCTGTTTCTTTCCTCTCGCCTGATACTAAAGTTATTGCCGCTGAACCCGAAGGTGCCGACGATGCCTATCGTTCAATCAATGAAGGGAAAATAATTCCCTCTTTAAATCCAAATACTGTTTGCGACGGATTACTTACATCACTCGGAGAAATTAATTTCGAGATCATTAAAAAACACATTTACAGAATTATTACAGTCAGCGACAAATCAATTATTAATGCAATGAGACTCATCTGGGAAAGGATGAAAATTATTGTTGAACCTTCCTCTGCAATTACTCTCGCCATTCTATTAGAAAACAAAATTAATTTATCAGGTAATAGAATCGGTATTATCATTTCAGGCGGAAACGTTGATTTGAAGAAGCTACCATGGCTTTAATTTTATTTGCAACTAACAACTTAGATAACAACAATATTTCTAATTCAGAAAATCTTGCTTAATTTTGTAAAGGTTTTTCATATACTGTTTAACAGAAAATAATGGAAAAAATATTTATTCACGAAGTCGGAATGAGAGACGGATTGCAGATGGAATCCGTAACTGTTTCTCTTGAAACTAAAATCCGCTGGATTGAAAATCTTGCCAAATCAGGTATTGACATTATTCAGCTTGGCTCTTTCGTAAATCCTGTAAAAATGCCGCAAATGGCAGATACAGATGATTTATTCAATTATTTCAAATCAGAAAACAAACCCGAAAATGTCATTTTATCTGGTTTAGTACTAAACGAAAAAGGTATGGAACGAGGCTTGGAATGCGGTGTTGATATGTTCTGTCTTGGAGTTTCCGCTAGCGAAACACACAGCAAAAAAAATACCGGAATGAGTGTTAAAGACGCTACTCAAAGGATTATCGCAATAGCAAAACAGATTATGAATACCGGAAAGAAACTTCAGGTATCTGTGCAATCAGCCTTCGGTTGCGGTTTTGAAGGGAACATACCCGAAGAAAAAGTTTTTGAAATTGTAAAAAAATATTTAAATGCAGGTATAAAAAATATAAGTCTTGCCGATACTGCGGGACATGCAAATCCTCAAAAAGTTGAAAGAATGTTTTCAACGATTAAAGAATTTGACATTTCTACAGAACTCACTTGCCACTTCCATAATACCTACGGAATGGGTATGGCTAATTGTATTTCAGCTATGAAAACAGGAGTGAAATATTTTGAAACAGCATTCGGCGGTTTGGGTGGATGCCCGTTTACCAAATTAGCCGCAGGAAACGTATGTACCGAAGATTTTGTTCACATGCTCCAAAATATGGGACAAAGAAACGATATAGACATTTCTGAAATAATCGGAGTAACTAATTATGCAAGGGGTTATTTTGCAAAAGAACTTCCGGGACACGTTTATAAATCAGGACCGATTAAACATTAAAAAAAGGTAAATATAATGAAAATGCTGGAAGGAATTAAAGTACTCGATTTAACTAATGTTCTTTCAGGTCCGTTTGCCACACTGCATCTGGCGTGGCTCGGAGCAGAAGTAATTAAAATTGAAAATCCGATTGACGGCGACCTAGCAAGAAAACTCGGCTGTGTACCCGAGTACAATAAAAAACTGATGGGTACTAGTTTCTTAGCTCAAAATGCCAATAAGAAATCTTTGACTTTGAATCTGAAGGATGAAAAAGCAAAAACTATTTTTAAAAAGCTTGTTGCTATTTCTGACATAGTTGTTGAAAATTTCAGACCGGGTGTAATGGAAAGACTCGGATTAGCCTACAATACACTTTGCGAGATAAATCCAAAAATTATTTATTGTGCAATATCAGGATTCGGTCAAACTGGACCGGATGCATCCAAACCTGCTTATGACCAGATTATTCAAGGTTTAAGCGGTGTTATGGCAATAAACGGGGACGAAAGACTAAATCCATTGCGTGCCGGATTTCCCTTGTGTGATACTGTCGGCGGGCTCAATGCCGCATTTGCCATAATGTCGGCACTCTATCACCGCGAACGAAGCGGGGAAGGGCAATTCATTGATGTTGCCCTGATTGATTCCATTATGCCGCTAATGGGTTGGGTTGCAGCTAATTTACTTATTGGAGGGCAAGAACCACAACTGCTCGGTAACGATAATTTCACTGCCGCTCCATCAGGTACTTTCAGAACTAAAGACGGCTATATCAACATTGCAGCGAATAAACAGGAACAGTGGGAAGCGGTTGCAGATATACTTGAAGTACCGGAATTAAAAGATGACCCTCGATTTAAAGAAAGAGATGCAAGAAAGAAAAACCGTTTTGAACTTACTCCATATCTTGAAGAAATGCTTACTAAAAAAGATACAGAACATTGGACCGAGGTTCTTAATAAAGCAGGTGTACCTTCGGGTGAAATTCTAACTCTTGAGAAGGCTTTAAACTCTTCTCAAATTGAGTATAGACAAACATTCAGAACTGTTCATGCAAAGGGAATAGGAAATATTAAGCTATTTAATATGACTGCAAAGTTCAGTAAATTAACCGGAACCGTAGAAACACCGCCTCCACTGCTTTCTGAGCACACTAATGAAATATTAACAATGTTAGGTTATACAGAAGAAGAGATTAATGAACTTAAAATTGAAAAAATTATTTAAGTTTTGAATTGAGAAGTAGTAGACTTTTAATTTGATTGTAATACTGAATTTAGTGCAATATTTTATTCAAGCTTTTATTCAAGCTTTTGAGAAAATCCCTACTTTAAAAATTTCTAATTCACAAAATTAAAATTTGAAACTTAACAATCTTTTTTCTAAAATAATTTTAAAAATTATTCTATGAACAAATTTATAATTAAAAATTTTTTATAATTCTCAACTTTTATTAATTTATATATAATTGTTAAACAATTTTAAAAAAAGTATAAAAAAAAATGAAAAGTTCAAATTATTTTTTTTTTTTACTTAAATCATTTTGATTTATTATAATTTATCCTTATTTTTCATATACATAATTTTACAAACATTAATTTTAATTATATATGTATTTTTAGTTTTATTCTATGTAATAAATTTTAATATCCATTTAGTGAAATTTTTTATGCGGAAAATTACAATGAAACAAGTTTTAATAGCATTTACATCATTTATCCTCATTGCATTTTGTTTTTCATGCAAATCTCAACAAAGTTCTCAGGTAGAAACTAAGCCGGATATTGTTGCCGGAAAAACAAGTGAAGAGCCAAAAGAAACTTCCAAAAATAAAGACACAACTAAAAAAGACAATCCTTACAAAAATGCTAAAATTGATATTGTAACATATAAAGTTGATACTCTAGGATGGGGCTATGACATTCTCTTATGGAATAGCCGTTATGTACATCAGCCTTCTATACCCGCATTACCTGGCAACCGCGGTTTTGCGGAAGACTCATTAGCAAGAAGAGCTGCTGAATTTATTGTAAAGAAAATACGGAACAACATCATTCCGCCAAGCGTTACAATTCAGGAATTAGACAGTCTCGGTGTTCTAAAGTAAATATTGTTTTTAATATAAATAATATATTTATTTTTCAGGATTCAATTATTAACAAAAAGTACCAATCCACTTTAAGAAATTTTCGGGGAATGGAACGATAGATTGTCGTACCAATGCCTGTTTTTGCTTTTGTAAAATTATTGTATCATATCAATCGAATTAAAAATATTAATATAAAAGGTAAGATTATGTGTTCCCTACAATTCCCCCAAATATTACCACAAACAAAAAACTCGTTTTATAAAAAAACGATGATTTTTCCAATACTTTTGCTATTGGCTGTTTTGTTCATTAACTTTACTGCAACAAGTGCCGAGTCTCAGGGTACTTGGGTAAAAAGAGTAAATTTTGGCGGCGGTGAAAGAACTGCTGCCGCAGCCTTTGCAATTGGTAGCAAAGGATATATCGGAACCGGTCATACGGGTTTTACATATTCAAAGGATTTTTGGGAATACAATCCAGCTAATAATAGCTGGACGCAAAAAACAGACTTCGGAGGAGTAGCACGAGTAGGGGCAACCGGTTTTTCCATCGGCTCAAAAGGTTATATCGGAATTGGAAATGACGACGTTTCTTATAAAAACGATTTTTGGGAGTATGATCCTTCAACCAATTCATGGACACAGAAAACTAATTTTGGAGGTACCGCACGAGCATATGCAACGGGCTTCACAATTGGTAGCAAAGGATATATCGGAACCGGTCATACAGGTTCTGTACCTACAAAGGATTTTTGGGAATACGATACTTCAGCCAATTCTTGGGCACAGAAAGCTGATTTTGGCGGAACTGCTCGCGCATATGCAACCGGCTTTTCAATCGGTACAAAGGGCTATATCGGAACCGGATCTGATTTAGGAGGATATGATAACGACTTTTGGGAATACAATCCCTCATCCAATTCATGGACACAAAAAGCTGACTTTGGCGGTTCAGCCCGCTTTTCTGCAACCGGTTTCTCATTAGGTAATAAGGGTTATATTGGTACAGGAAATGACGGAGTAGATAAAAAGGATTTTTGGGAATACAATCCTTCAAGTAATACATGGACACAAATATCAGATCTACCGGATAGCTGTCGTGAAAATGCCTCTGCGTTTTCTGTTGGTGAAGTGGCTTATGTCGGAACCGGAACGGATTGGGTTAATTTTTTTGCTGATATACATGCATTTGTAAGTAAAACTATTGAGACTTCACCACTCTCATCAGATACGCTTATGCTCGGTATTGGAATTACTGTATCTTATACTACAAGCGGTACTTTTAGCTCAAGCAACACATTTACAGTCCAGTTATCTGATTCATCAGGCAATTTTACTAGTCCCACAGTCATCGGAACATTAGAAGACTCTGCATCTTCAGGAGATATTTCTTGCACAATCCCTTACAACGTTACAGTAGGTACAACTTACAGAATACGGGTTGTATCAAATGATCCAAATATTCCGTTCACAGTACCCGGCTCGGATAACGGCTCAAATGTAACAATTCTATCGCCCTGGACACAGAAAGCTAATTTTGGCGGTACAGC
>JBAYGQ010000139.1:0-6493 GCA_041666585.1 Bacteroidota bacterium | reverse complement strand
GCTTCCTGGGTACTTCTTTCCGCAGTTTTTTGCATTCTCGTTTTTCCAAAAATAATTACTGTAACCGGATTTACCATATTAATTATTTCGGATATTTCTGCGGCATTGTTCGGCAGAAAATTCGGTAAACATAAAATTTTCGGAAAAAGCTACGAAGGAACTCTGGCATTTATTGTTACCGCAATCGGAGCAGTTTTGTTTATCGGTTACGGAGTATCCGCACCCTGGACTTTTTTTGTAATGGGAATTATTGCCGCTGTAGTAGCCGGTATTGCAGAGCTTATTTCCAAGCAAATTCATGTTGATGACAATCTCTCTATTCCAATCAGTATTGGAATTGTAATGTGGGTTGGCGACTATCTCTTCTATCATTTTGCACAAATTTCATATCTGGGTT
Organism: Bacteroidota bacterium; assembly: GCA_041666585.1. Lineage (GTDB taxonomy): Bacteria > Bacteroidota > Ignavibacteria > Kapaibacteriales > UBA2268 > JBAYGQ01. Next base: position 6,096 of record JBAYGQ010000139.1, on the reverse strand, counting down.
TCATGTAATTTCTGCTGTTATTCCCGCGAATGCAGGAATCCATTTTGCATTGTTATGCTGAATTCTGTTCAGCATCCTTCTTCTCTTTAACTCAGAAAACAAAATAGATTTTTTCTGCGTTCAGAATCACATTTTTTTTAAATACTGTTATTACCTATTTTACGATATTATAACCGTCCATTATCAAACGACCCATAATCGCTCCTGTTATCATGTTGGGCGGACTGTTAAGAACGTCGTTGTCAGGACTGTAAGACTCCCAGAAATTATGATTTTTACTTAATTGAGTAATAACACTTTGCATCATCTTGTCGGAAAGTTGTTTTGCCACATCCTTGTATCCGTAATTCATCAGACCGTTGTAAACCATATAATTCCATGTTAGCCACACGGGACCGTTCCAGCGACAGCAATAATCAATATTCGGAGAATACCACTTGTCATCAGCCGCAAGAGAGGGAATACCGTTTTTACGCCAGAATTTTGCGGGATTTGTTAAATGCTTCAGAATTTTCTCGGCACGGTCTTTAGGTGCCGCTTCTGCCCATAATGCAAGAAAACCTATAATTTCCATACGACGTAAATCCAGCTCTCCGTGCGGTGCTTTATACTTAAATGAATGGTCGGTCTTATTAATATTATAATAAAAATTGGTAGAATCGTCCCACATAAATTTATTTACAAGCTCAGAAAGTTTATCGGCTTTTTCTGTCCAGTTATTACCGGCTCTGTTTTTACCGAGAGCCTTAGCCATTTTTGACAGAGACCGCATTTCGTGAATAATCATAAAATTCAAATCCAGACACTCAAGCTGATTTGCAATATCTTCTTTTTCAACATTTTCAAACATCTGGTTTGTAATCTGGAATGCCGCATTGTACCAGTCGCGGACACTCTCTATCAATCCGTTCGGTCCCCACTCGAACAAACCGTCTCCGTCGGTATCGCGATTCTCGGTCAGCCATTCCATATAACTTTCACCTGCATCATAAGCCTGCTCAAGGAATTCCTCATTTTTGCTTATACGGAAAATCTCCCAGTTAGTCCAGTTGAAAAACGGAGCCGATGTAGTAAACTGAGTTCCTTTCTCGTATGTTTCAGGTCCTCTCGGTCCGTTACGATAAGGTATAAAGCCGTGTTTATCCTGCTGCTCCATATACACTTTTTGCGAATTTTCAGCAGACATCGGGTCGGCAAAAGCATAAGTAAGCATACTGAGAGACTCATTCTGTGACTGACTTCCGTGTCCCCATCCCCATATAGGATTGCGTGAAAATACATAATAATTATTCTTTGTTTTACCTTCAGCAGGAAGCATGCAACCGCGGGCAAGATTGATACTGCTCAGAAAAAGCAACTTTTCGGTATCGGTATGAAATCTGATTGTAGGCATTTTTGCAAATTCTTTGATGTTATTATCAACATATTTTTGCAGTAACTGCATTTTAAGTCCATTGATTTCTAACAGTAGCTTTTCCGGCTTTTCCGAGCGTTTGATGCAACCTCTGTAATATCTTACATACCTGTTCTCTCCGGGTTTTAGTGTTACTTTGTAATGCAGGGAAATGAAATCAACGGCACCTGAATTAAGAAGATTCAAAGAATCAGTCACACGGGGCAGTGAATTATAATTTGTTTTTATAGTATTGTGAAATTCTTCAAAAGAGCATTTGTAGCCGCCGTATGAATACTGTGGGAAATTGATACCGAACACATCTGTATATTCCGTCGGATATGGTAAAGTGTCGGATAAATCTCCGTAATAACGATTCAGACTTTCATTATGCTGAGCTAAGTAACAGTTATTTTTTTTATCAAAAGATTTGATTTCCAAACCGGAGTTACTGAATTGCAGAACGGGGTATATCTCAATATCCATGTCTCTGTCACTTTTATTAGTGAAATTCAAATCGACATAAGCCAAAGTAGAGCTATAAACAAGAAAAATTTCCTGAACATTCAATCCGGCATAAGGTTCGTACTCAAGTACAGCCATATCCGGAAAAGAAGCAAGCACCATTGGTTTGCGATAGAACTCGCCGATTCTGTCTGCAACAACACCGTTTATTTTCCAGATGCTGAACATCTTCCCTGCTTGCTCGCTTGAATAATTCAAGGGCATGCAATCGGAATAATAATCCATTTTATACGCCTTGTCGCCATATAGACGCGAACGTTCCATAGAAGCCGCATATGTTGTATAAAGCGGCGAATTAGCCATTGCCACGATATTGAAATAGGAATCGGGAACAACAATTTTCTGAGCGGATAAATTCAAAAAACCTGTAATTAAAAACGTAATAGTTAAAATTATCTGTTTCATTATAATCTCACAAAAAATGCATTAAATCATTTTATAAATTTAATACAGTTTCACGAAATTAGAACTCTAATATTTTTACTGAACATAAATTAATCAATATTCAACTTCATTCCTACTTGTCAGGAATCCTCTTCATTCCTCTTTTCTAATTTCTCGCTTCTAAAACCGGTGCTCAGACTAGGGCGTCCGAACTACTTTGGGAAATTAAGAATTAACAATGAATATTTTAGAATGGAATTTCGAATATTGAATATTGAATAGCGAATTTTGAAGTGAGGAAAGTAGTAGGATAGACGTCCTCGTCTGTTCATCAAAACTATGTAGAAGAAAACGATCCTTAGACAGGGGCTTTCCCTAGCGGGAACCTGGGAACGAGAGTTTAAAAATATTGAACTTGTAAGTTAATGATTATCATAAGAAGATATTTTTATGTTAGTTTCATAATTTTGCAAAGTATATATAAATATTTCAATTCAAATCAGAAGTTTTATAGGTATTTTTTCTAAACACAATGGAAAGTGTTTTGTTACGCTAAATAAAGTCATCAACAGTTAGTCCGGATTGTTTTATTATTTCATGGAAAGTACCTTTAGGTAAATCTGATTTGTGCATTGGGACAACTATTCTGATATTTGTACTTTCATTATATAAAATATGATGACTTCCTTTTACCCTGTCAAGAATAAATCCTTTCTTTAAAAGAATTTTGATAATTTCAGCGGGTGTAAGTGAAGGCAGTTTAGGCATAAGATTCAACTAAAATATTGTACTCAAAAGTCTCATTATCATTCGGAATTTCTTCGTTATGAGTGGCAAGGCTTTCCAGATACAATTCAATTGCTTCCTTTGCCATTTCTTTGGCTTCAGTTAAATTTGAGCCATAGCTTATACAACCGGGTAAGGAAGGTACTATTACAGTAAAACCTCCTTCGGGCTCAGGTCTCAGCATAATTTTGTAATTATTATAAGTCATAAGATTTAAGATTAATTAATAAATACCCGATATTGTTTTTATGACGAAATTTCAAAATATAAATTTTATGGGTAAGAAAAAGTGTGGTTTTGAAAATAGATGAAAGTACTAGATAATAGAGATGAAGAGGATTCCTGACAAGCAGGAATGACAGCGTCCTTCAATTCAACATTTTCACTTTACAAACTTTACAAACTTTACAAACTTTCTACTGTTTACCAGTCGAAGCCGAGAGAGAATTCCCAATATGGCTCGGACCAATTGTAAAATTCATTCCGCCATGCGACATCAACTTTGAGCGGAAGACCGAGTACGTAAGCACGAATGCCGACTCCGGCACTCATTAATAAATCGTTAGGCTTAACCAATCCGTCTTCGATTCTCGTTGACTTGAAGCTCTGCACACTGCCGTTCCATGCACCTCCCATATCGAGGAAAATGTTGCCCATTACACCCTGTATAAGCATCGGAATAGGTCCTGCTAAGAGAGCCGTGAACATCGGGAAACGGAACTCAGCATTTGTAAGAAAGTACTGTGTACCTGTCTTTTCTGCAACCGCCCAGCCGCGCATAGGCATCGGGAATTCCATGATAACGAAATCAACCGGGTCGTCGAATGGGATTGTACCGTTTTTGAATCTTGAATTTATCCAGTTTTCTATACCCCCCATATAGTATTTACGCGGATCGGGACCAAAACTTTTACCTCCGGACACACGGAGTGCAATGCTGTAATAATCAAATAAAGGTATGTATTGCCTTATGTCTGCCGACAGGTTTACAAAGCCGACACCGCTTCCCCCAAATTTCGGTGAAGCTTTTATATCAAGTGAATATCTGGAGCCACGCTGAGGTCCGAAATAACCCCAAAGTGCATTGTCATGGACATAACGGGCTTCCGGCATTATCAGAAAATGCGAAACATAATCCGGGCTTGCAGGTAGGTCTATATTCTCTTTTGAAGCATTTAACATTGAAATACTAAATTCCGTTCTATTGAATAAGTCAAAAGGATAAGATGCCTGAAGGCTACCGCCATATTTTCTGTAACGGTTTAAATATCCGTATTGGTCGTAAACAATAGCGGCACTGTGGTATCCGGTTACAGTGTAATCTATTATTCCGGGAAGATAAGAGTAAGCCGCCAGAAATGTTGAATTGCGCAAGTCCATCAAGAGATTTGCCTGCACATATATAAGATGGTCTCCCAGTACGTCGCTGAACAGCATTTGTGCAATTCCCTGAAATCCCCAATATGTGCTGTACCCCGGGTTACCGAGAACCAAATCGGGAGAGAACTTGATTTTATAATCATGGACGGGATAACCGGAATCGGGTACTACTGCGGCATTAACATCCTGAAGCAAATCCTGATTAATTCTTTTTTCTGCATCAGGATTAGGCTTAACAACTGTCTGGCGGCTGAATTCCACATTGTATCCGCCGTATCCGACAAGTTTGTTTTCTGTTGAATCTTTTGCAGAATTCTCTTTTTCCTTTTTGATGCTTGCTATCAATTGTTTTTTCAGATTTTCTTTATCTCTGTAGCTCGTGTTCGGCAGTGAGTCAATATCTAAATTTTTATCAAAGGGAAATCTCATCATAAAAATATCATAGCCGCCGTTTACCTGTGTTGTGAATAATAATTTGCTCTCATCCTTTGACAGAGAAATCTGAGTAACGGCATTCAGTGAATTTGTTTTCGGTCTTGATGTACCCGTTGCCAGATTGAGTTCATAAAGATTTCCGATACCGTTTTTATCGGAAACATATAGAATCTTTTTTTCATCATTCGAAACTACGAGAGAAGTTTTGTGATACTGAGGGTCAAATGTAATTTGCTTAACAATTTTTGTCGTCAGGTCAATTGAATAAATATCAGAAGCATCGTAATCTGTGTTCCAGATTTTCAACTGCTTTTGTTTTATATCGGAAGAAAGAACATCTTTCCTATCCGAAACAAAATAGATTTTTTTAGAATCGCTTGTCCATACAGGATGTGAATCAAAAAAAACATCATCAGTTAATTTGGATAATTTTTTAGTAGCAAATTCGTAGAGGAACAAATCACTGCGCTCATCGGCAACGCCTACAAACAGCAGATATTTCCCGTCCGGCGACCAGTTGACCGAAGAAATAGATTTAATACCGAATTTCAATTTATCGTAATTACCGTTTTTTACTTCTACTATAAAAATTGCATCTTCGCCTCCTGCTTTTGCCGAGATAGCAAGCTGAGTTCCTTTAGGATTCCACGATATACCGGGAGTGAGCAGATTAAGTTCTTCGAAGTCCTGCTCTCTAAGACTGCCGACTAATTCTTCGTTGTCCTCCTTATTTTCAATACTTCTTATAAAAACACGGAAGGTACCCGCTTTATCTGCTATGTAAGCCACCTTTTCTCCGTTAGGCGAAATAGCGGGAGATGAATTATAAAAGTTGTCGTCCTTAGCATGGTTAGTAATTCTGACGGCATAATCTTCCGGTGCCTTAAACCTTGCAATATCGGGGAAATAATATTTTTTCATTTCCTTTACCCAAAGCTCAGAAAAATCTTCGAATGACATTCCGAAAGTATTTTTGAACGCAAGATTTGCAGAGCCCATTATCCGCAGTCTATTTATAAATTCACCGATTTTTTCTTTACCGTATTTTTCTGCAATGAACCAGTAAAAGGTCTGTCCGCCGCGATATGCCATGTATCCGTTCAGATGTTCCAGACCCCGCAGATTTTCGCTTAGCGAAACATCCCGCATAAACATATCTGTATTTATATCGTAACCATGGTTTCCTTCGAATT
>JBAYGQ010000138.1:0-6522 GCA_041666585.1 Bacteroidota bacterium | reverse complement strand
GATATGCAGCCGCCTTACTTCGACCCTGAGAAAGGTGAAATCACCTTTCCGAGTCTTGAACCTTTCCGATTGGGATTGCGTGAATATTTCAAAGGGAAGGGAACGCCTCAGCTTGCAGAACAATTCGTTTATACTGAGGTTTATGATACTACTTATGACGTAGCTCGGCGAAATACCGCAAAAGACAGATTTATTATATCGGGTGAAGTATCGGGAAATGCTACAAACCGCATACCGTTAGGTTCTTTTAACCTTGCACCGGGTAGTGTGAAAGTTTCATTAGACGGTGTACCATTGCGTGAGTTTGATGATTTTGTAGTGGACTATTATTCGGGTATGCTGACTTTACGAAATGCGCGTGCTATGCTACCGAATGCAAATCTAAAAATAGAATACGAAGCTAACGATGTTTTTAATGTATCTACAAGGACGCTTGCGGGAGTAAGAGCAGATTATCAATTGTTTAAGTCAAGGAATCTGAATACCTTTCTCGGTGCTACGTTTATGCACTACGACCAGTCGGCTATTATAGATAGAGTACGTCTCGGTGAAGAGCCAGTATCGAACAGTATGTTCGGCTTCGATGCAAGATTGCAGTGGGAAACCCCATGGCTTACTAAATTATTGGATAAACTACCTTTCTATGACACAAAAGTAAATTCATCGTTTTCATTACGCGGTGAATGGGCAATGACACTGCCTAATCCAAATAAGAGACTTTCCGAAGTAGCTTCCGATTTAGGTCAACCCGTTGTTTATCTTGATGATTTCGACGGAGCCCAGAGATACATTACATTAGGTTTAACAGCATCGCAATGGTCACATTCATCACAGCCAGAAGACAGTTCAATAGCAGCAAGTGATACAGCAGTTGCAAAATTCAGAGGAAATACTTTCTGGTACCAGTATTTTATACCCCGAGTACCTATAAAAGAGGTTTACCCGAAGAAAGATATTGTTCAGGGCAGGTCAAATATAAGCCCTTTGATGATTCTTTTTAATCCTGACGAAAGAGGTATTTATAATCATAACTTACAATACCTTGATAAATACGACAGAGATTTCGACAGTTTGAACCAGTTCTCGAAAATACAGGATAACCGGGATAGAATCTGGGGTGGCATGCTGAGATTGTTTTCATCATTTAATACAAATTTCGATACAGAAAATATTGATTACATTGAAATAATGATGAAAATCAATGCATGGGAGCCAGGTCAAACAAAAATGTTTGTTGATTTAGGTCAAATTAGTGAGGACGTGATTCCTAACGGAACTCTAAACACAGAAGACGGTATTACAGCGGCAAATCCTATTGCAAACGGAATTATCGATGCGGGTGAGGATATCGGAATTGATGCACAGGATGATGTTGCGGAAAGAAATTCAGGAATGTATCCTGCACCGAAAGACCCTAACGGTGATCCCGCAAGAGATAATTACGCATTTGATTTTAACAGAGATGACAATCAGAGGAATCCTGCTGATTTTAGAAAATATAATAATTACGAAGGTAATTCATTAGTATCGGAAATCGGTCAGTTTCCCGATACTGAAATTCTTAATAAAAACAACGGGCAGGCTATCTCACTATCGAATAGTTATTTTAGCTATGAAGTTAATTTAATGCCTATACCTGAAACTAATTCGCAGATTGTAGGCGGCGGGTCGAACGGTTGGTATTTATACAGAATACCGATTCGTAAGCCTTCAAGGCGTGTGGGAAATCCTCAGTTTTCTAACATTCAGTATATTCGCGTTTGGTTCAAAGGCGGTTCCTTTGAAGCGAGCATTGCAGACTGGAGATTAGTCGGAGCGCAATGGCAGAGAGTAAGTAATTTTCAGGAAAATGTATCTCCTGAAGACAGTGTGCTTCAACTTGCATTTGTAAATCTGGAAGAGAACTCAGGACCACCGGATTACTACAATATGCCTCCGGGTGTAAGTGCCCCGAGACAATTAAACAATCCGGACCCGAATCAGGATATTCGTCTTAATGAGCAATCTCTTGCTATAAGTGCTAAGAATCTCCGTTACGGCGAAGAGCGTATGGCAACGAGGATTTTCAGACCTATAGATATTTTTTATTATAAATATCTTAAGTTTTTTATTCACGGTGACGGCTCTATGCCGGATAATATGGTTAAGGGTGCCGTTCCCAAGGCTTATGCTTTTTTGAGGTTCGGAATTGACTCTGCAAACTATTATGAGTACAGGAGACCGCTTCTGAAAGGCTGGCAGGATATTAATATCGTACTTTCGGAGTTAACTGCTATCAAACAAATCCGAGATTCTCTGAGAATATTAAACTTGCAGGAATTTCCGGTTCCTAATGACCCGTTGGCTACTTTTGCTATAAAAGGTAATCCGATATTAACAAGAGTACAATTTTTCGGTTTTGGAATTAAAAATCCCGCCGAACGCTATCCGAATGAATTAACTACAACTATGTGGGTTGACGAATTGCGATTGGTTGACCCGGAGCGAAGCTCAGATTGGGGCGCAGTAGCAAATGCCGATTTAAAACTGGCAGACCTCGGTGCTTTAAACGCATCTTTACAGCAGACAAAGCCGAATTTTCACCGGCTTGAGGAGCGATTCGGAAACAGAATAAGTACAGCCAGTTGGTCAGTTTCAGGTCAGGCTAATATGGAAAAATTCGCTCCGTCTTCTTTTAAATCTATGAAGATACCAGTAAGTTTTTCGCATTCTGAAAATACTCAGGATCCTCAGTTTGTAGCAAGCAGTGACGTGAATTTGATAAATGCGGCGAATTTTGCTGCGGATGTTGCCCGGAAAGCGGCGTTAGACCAAGGCAAAACCCAGCAGGAAGCAGATTTAATTGCAGAAGATACCAGAAAGACTACAATAAATAAATCTCAAACCGTAAAAGTGCAGGACGGATGGGCTATAACGGGATTCAGATTCGGTATTCCGATTTCTCACTGGCTGATTGATGATACTTTTAATAAATTAACTTTAGGATATTCTTATTCTCAGGAGTTTGAACGTTCTCCCGTTGTAGAGCAGAAATTTACATGGATGTGGAATTTTACTTCGCAATATAATCTGCAAATTACAAGTGTACCAAATTTCCAGCCAATGAAATGGGCGGCTGAGATACCTCTTTTGGAAACTTATAAAGATTTGAAAATTAATTTCAGTCCTTCTAATTTTTCGGCAGGTCTTAATTTAACAAGAAGGAGAATCACCGAAAAATCAAGATTTCTTGACTTTCCGAGTCCTGTTTTCAGAGAATTTTCCGCACAACAGCAAGCTCAGTTTTCCTGGAAAATTGCCGAGCAGGGTTTCTTGAATCCGATTTTAGATTATAATGTCAGTACCGGAAATTCTTTAGTTCCGTTTGAACTCAATGAGGACGGTTATCAACGTACCGGAAGTGAAATAGCCTCACAGTTATTCTTTAGAAACGGCAAGTTGATAGACCTTGGCAGACCGAATACTCATACTCAAAATCTGACAATAAATTTCAAACCTAAGCTTCCGTTTGGTAAAGCCGCAAATTATATTGATATGTCGGGTTCTTACCAAACAACGTATTCCTGGCTTGACCCGATGCAACCCGACCCTGCAATCAGGGATATAGCAAAATCGGCAAACTGGAAAAATACAATCAGACTTACAACAGGTATCAGACTGAAAACTTTATCCGATTTTTTGTTCAATCCTACAGGTGGTCCCACGCAGAAGAGAATAATGGGAGACACATCAGGCTTGACTTCAAATGATCTCATTTCTAAAATCGGAAGAACCCTGCGCACGATTTTCACTCATTTTGAGAGATTTGATATTAATCTTTCTCAAAGCAGCGGTGCTATAAATCCGGGAGTAATGGGCGGTACCGGTATGACGAATTTCTGGGCGTTGTGGCGTCCTTACAATGATATGTACGGTCCGAGCATGGCTTATCAGTTAGGTTTGGTACCTGACCCGCACGGTGGTTTCAGGTTCACATCTTCAAATAAGTTTCCGTTTTTCGGATTTGAAACTTATCCCGGTTTGCGACCGCCGAATGCGGTTTTGCAGGATAATTTCAATCAGAAAACGACTTTAGACCTTAAGACCGGCAGACCGCTCTGGAAAGGTGCTACTCTCGATTTGAGCTGGAGTACCGAATTCGGATATAATAAAAATCAGACCGTTCTGACCGATGCTTTCGGAAATCCTACTTTTACTAATGTAATTAATATGGAGTCTCTCAGCAGAACGTACCTGACTTTACCGCCCTTATTCGGTTTGAATTTATCGGGAAACACCGTTGAGCACGTTATAGATTTATACAATACAAAAAAAGTTGAAGTTAATCAGCAGGAACCTGATACTTTAAAAAGAAATCAGAAACTGCAGTTAGCCCTTGCTGAATCGTTCCGCGACGGATTTGAACTTTTCCATATCTTCGGCGGTAAAGCCGTAATATATCTGCCTGCTATTAATTATGGATTCAGATGGGAAGGTCTCGAAAAATGGGAAATATGGGGCGGTTACCTGAAAAGCGTGAATATTGAACATATTTATTCTTCTAAATATACTGAAAACGCTTTGATAAACGATAACGGTAAAGCCATTCAGAATCAGCAGATTCAGGTAGGATTCCAGCCGTTAATAGGCATAAATGTCGGCTTCAATGATGATAAGATGAAGGGGGTTATGACCACTTCTTTCCGTTTGAATACAACTACCGCCTATGGTTTGACATCATCAAACAACAGCACTATTTCGAAGCAGACAACAACTGAAATTCAGGCACAGGGCAATTATACTCTCCGCGGATTTGATTTTCCGCTACTCGGGCTTGTTCTGAAAAATGACCTCGAATTTATCTTTTTTGCATCTTACAAATCAAATAAACGTGCAACTTATGATGTGCTTAATTTCGATACCGAGAACGGTCGAAAGCTTGACGGAAACACTCAAATTACGATTGAACCCCGTGCCAGATATTCAATGAGCAACAGAATAACAGCTTCATTTTTTATGCGCTACGAAGGAACTTTTACAGAAGGTGCCGCACAGCCGGGTTTCAACACATTTCAGGTTGGCCTTGATCTGCGCATCTCAATTGCCGGCGGAAGGTAAAACTTATACTAATTTCAAAAATATCATTCCCGCGAAAGCGGGAATCCATCCCTTTTTTTGAATATCGAATATTCACTAAGACTTTCCCAAGCAGGAGCTTGGGAAAGAGATAATTCATTGGAACAAGATTTGTTGTTATCAGTTTCTCAGAAGGAGCGTTTGAATAAATCTTCTATGGCTTTTCTGCCGTTTTCGTTCAGAACTCTTGTGCCTGTGCCGGCAAAGTGGATGTTTGTGATTACGGGGTCTTTGTGCTCTACCCAATCGGTTCTGTTCCATTTGAACCAACTGTTCTTTTCCTGGTCAAATACATAGAGCGATTTATTGCAAAGTTTGGCAAATTCCGCACCCCAGCCTGTACCGCCTCTGACTGTGTTGTCCGCAAGGATTGTTCCTATTACAAAAATCTCCTGACTGTTATTAATTTGGTACCAGATAGTTTGGAGTACTTTTCTTAAAACATCAGTGTTGGGATAATTTCTGTGCATCAGAGTTGAAACATAAGTAAGGCTTACATCTCCTTGTTTTAATTATTCGTGATTAAGGATTCTGATGCCGCGGGTTCTGCCGGTTTCGTGACCTTCAAAAGAAAAATTCACTTCATCGAGTCCGTATTTTTCTGCGAATTCACCGAAGCAGGATTCTGCCCCGAGAGCTCCGCCGCTGTATAATATTACGTCTGCACTATTCAATTTTCACCTCAAAAAAATAATATATAAAAAAATGTATTGTTTACAAGAGATTTGTTGTAATTGGAATAATTTTAGTTTCGACCGTAAGATACAACGTAAAACTGCGGAAAAAGTTGTAAATAAATAAAATCTCCAAAATTCTCACTGAGAAAAGGATTTACTTTTTCTACTTCTCTATAGATTATTTTAAGAAGGTTCACTTCCAGTTCAAATGATTTCCGAAGATGGAATCTACATCATGTTATGAATTACAATAAATTATTGTTTAAGTATTACACCTTTTTGGGTGTGTCCGTCAACCATTATTTTGACAGATTTTTTCAGGCGGACGAGTTTGAAATATTTTGATTCAAATTCAATTTCCTGATTGTTAAGCCATGAATAATCAACACCTTGTTTAGTACCGGTGGATTTTATAGTGAAATATGCAATTTTGAAGGATGTCATATTTTGGAAAAAATGCGAACCCTGAGAGGGTTCAACAACCATGTGCGGCATAGGAGTTTCAACAATTGCCTGTGCGGCGGAAATAGATGAAAATACTACAGGGATTCCAAGCCATGGGTCAGATGAACCCCATCTGCCTGGTCCGATGAGAAGATAATTGCGGTTTTCATGCATCATTTTTTTATTTAGTTTTGCTATTTCTTCACCGATTGTTCTTGTTTTTGCTACGTCAAATGTTTCCGGTTCGATAAAAAGAACTGTGTCAAGTTCAAAAGTTCCGTTACCG
>JBAYGQ010000137.1:0-6525 GCA_041666585.1 Bacteroidota bacterium | reverse complement strand
AGCCTTAACCAAACCGGCTAAGCCCGCAAGATTATCAAGATGTCCGATGTTTGATTTCACTGCACTGACAGCAACAAAGGAGGTTTTGTCGGTGTATTTTTTATATGCATTGTTTATACTCTGAATCTCAATCGGATCTCCCAATGCAGTACCTGTGCCATGTGCTTCGATATATGAAATTGATTCAGGATTCACATTCGCATTTTTCCATGCTTGTTCAATTACTTCTGATTGTGAAGTAGGATTTGGTGCTGTAATTCCTATTGAACGACCGTCCTGATTAATTGCAGAGCCTTTAATAACCGCATAAATATTATCATGTGACTGTACTGCATCCGTTAATCTTTTCAAAACAATTGCAATTACTCCTTCGCCGCCTCCCGTACCGCTTGCACTTTCATCAAAAGCATGTGTCCGTGAATCATCAGATTCAATTTCAACTCTTATACCTGTATCAATAGGAGAAAGCGTAACCTTAACTCCACCGGCAATTGCGGTATCAATTTCGGCAGATTTCAGTGCGTTGCAAGCCAGATGAGTAGCGACTAATGCAGATGAACAAGCTGTATCCACAGATATAGCCGGACCCTTTAAATCAAGATAATATGCCAATCGGGAAGCCAGAACCGAAGAAACAGATGCAGTCAGCAATTGGTTGTAATCTGAAATTAATGAATATTTTAAGTATTCAGAAAAATCTTCGTTTGAACTAATATCGCCTATATAAATGCCGGTATTAGTCCCTTTTATGCTCATGCCTCCATATCCTGCATCTTCAAGTGCAGACATTGCTGTTTCTAAGAATAATCTGTGTTTTGGGTCAATCAAAGAAGCATCACGGGGAGACATTTTGAAAAATGAATAATCGAATTTATCTATCTCAGGTAAAAAAGCCATCTCGCGGTATTTTATTTTTCCGTTAACCCCGTTTTGCATTTGATAACGTTCTTCAACATCTTTTCTGCGGGCAATAGGGAATTCACAAATACAATCTCTGCCGGACCTAAGAATTTCCCAGAATCCTTCTAAATCCACAGCATCAGATACTTTTAGTGCTATTCCGATTATTGCAATATCGCAGTTTTCAGTATTGTCGGGTTTCCTATTTATTACATTTTCAGTTTTATCAATAATATTATTTTTTAACAAATATTGTGATTGTGCATGAATTGTAGGATGAGAAAACAAATCAATAATCTGGAATTTACCCGGAAAAATTTGGTCAAGCTGATTATGCAGTTTTACCAAAGACAAAGAATTACCGCCGGCATCAAAATAATTATCTTGGATACCGATTGCACTGTTGTTGAGTGTTATCTGCCAACAATCCAATATTTTCCGTTCAATTTCACTTATCTGTGAGTTGTCGGAACTTTTTTCAGAATCGAAATGTGCGGGTAATGCATTCCGATTTAACTTGCCTCCGCTTGTTAACGGAATTGTATCGAGTTGCTTATAGAAAACCGGAATCATATAAGCCGGAAGAAGAGTTGATAAATGTGATTTTAGCTTCGCAATCTCAATATTCGAATCGGTAGTGAAAAATGCGGTTATTGCTTCTCCCGTACGATTGTTCCTCTTTTGCGCAACAACCTGTTTAATCTGCGAATAACTCTGAATTGCATTCTCTATTTCTTCTAGTTCAATTCTAAAACCGCGGATTTTAATTTGATTGTCATTTCTTCCTATGAATTCAATGTTTCCTTCATTAGAGATTCTACACAAATCTCCGGTTCGGTACAATTTATTTGCAGAAATTTCCGGAAGTATTACAAACCTGTCAAAAGTCTGAACTGTATCTGCGATATATCCGGAAGCAAGATTAATACCGCTGATATATAATTCACCAACAGCACCGATAGGAACATGTTTTAAATTAATATCGAGAATATGCACCATAACATTTGAAATCGGTTTACCGATAGGAATGTTATCATAAAGTAAATAATTATTTTTGTTTAACTCGAATCTGCATGTATCAACGGTTGCTTCGGTTGGTCCGTAACTGTTATATATCGTGATGTTTGAATTTATATTATTTGAATAAAATTTTTCCAATAGTTCTTTTTGTAAAGATTCACCTCCGGAAATAATATGGGAAACAGAATCGAATTTTCTGTTATTAAATCCTGCCTCAATTAAAATATCAAGAAGGGACGGTGTTAAATCCAATAAATCAGGTCGCGTTTCTTCGAAATATTTTATTAATTGCTTTATATCAATCAATTTGCTATTATCAATACCAATCAGTGTATGCCCGTTCAAAAGGCAACCGAAAATCTGTGCAACAGAGGCATCAAATGTATAAGAACCTACAAATGCAGATTTGATTTTTGAAGAAATTCCGGAATAAATACTTTTTTGTAAATCATGCACTAAATTTTGAACAGAAGAGCAACTTATTACTACTCCTTTGGGTTTACCTGTCGAGCCGGAAGTAAAAATTACATAAGCCGGACTATCATTCGAATTTTTTGATTTGTAACTTTGTATATCAGAATATTCAATTTTGTTTATATCAATAATATTAGCTTTTTTGTTAAACTTGTCAGAATATTGTGAATCTGTTATAACAGTATTGCAACCGGATTGAGCAAGCATAAACTTAATTCTTTTATGCGGTGTATCAGGGTCAATCGGAAGATAAGCAGAACCTGTTTTAAGAACTCCAAAAATTGAAGCGATATAATACTCGCTTCTGTCTAACATAATTCCGACAATTTTAGTCTTATTTTCAACTAAATGAAAATCCAATTCATTCGCAATATTATCAGACAGATAGTCAATTTGTCTATAACTAAAATGCTTGTTACCGAAAATTAGTGCAGTCCTGTCTCCGTAAAGATTTACATTTTCCTTGAATTCTTCAATTAAAGATTTATTGATTTTGAAATCATCATTTGTATTGTTTATTGAGTCAAGAAGTTTCTTTTCTGAAGCAGTCAGAATATTAATTTCAGTTAGCTTATCATCAGAAAATTTCAGAGTAAAATCTACCAATAAATTAAAATGTTTACACAATCTATCAATAGTTTCTTCTAAAAACAGGTCAGTATTGTATTCGACGGCAACTGTGATTTCATCTGAGTTTTCGTTTATATCAAAAGTTAAATCATACTTACTGAAATGATAATCGAAATCATAAGGCTTAAGTTTAAGATTGCCATGAATAAAATCGGATTTCTCGTAACTGTTCATTGAAATCATAATATCAAAAAGCGGAGAGCGTGTAGTATCTCTGGGAAGGTTCAAATCATTTACAAGAAGTTCAAAAGGATAATTTCCGTTTTCGATTGAAGTGAGAGTATTTTGCTTTACCTGATTTAACAAATCCGAAAAAGAATAATTATCTTCAATTATAGTACGGAGTGCAATAGTATTGATAAAACATCCTAACTGACTTTCAATATCAGGATGGTTCCTGTTAGCAACGACTGTCCCTATTATCACGTCATTTTGCAAGGTGTACTTGTATATCAACAGATTTAATATTGCAGAAAAATATGAAAATAATGTAGTATTCTGACTTTTGCAGAAGTTTCTGATTTCTGTAAGTTTGGAATCGCTTATACGGAACTTGAAGATATTTCCGTTATAAGTTTGAACAGCAGGTCTTTTCTTATCGGTAGGAAGATAAACCGGTTCAAATTCATTTTTGAACAAATTCATCCAAAATTCTTTTTGCTTATTCAGACCTTCGGTATCAATCAGCTTATTATGCCAAACTGCGAAATCTTTGTAATGAATTCTCTGCTTGTCATCGGGCAGATTTTCGTTATTCGATAATTTTGAATAAGTACCGAAAAGCATTTTCAGGAAAAGATTAAGGGACAAACCGTCGCAGATTATGTGATGAATATTAAAAACGAAAATATGTTTTTCCTGATTTAATTTTATTAGTACCAACTTAAATAAAGGCAATGAATTCAAGTCAAAAACATGTCCTATAATCAGAGATACAAGCTTATTCAGACTTTCATCGTCGCTATCCGAAAAATCAAAATATTCAATTTCGGAAACAAAATTGTTTGATATTAATTGTTTGACTTCGCCATCAATTATTTCGAATTTTGTTCGAAGAATCTCGTTATTTGAAACCAGAATTTGTAATGATTGCCTTAGAATATCAACATTAATACTATCTTCAATTTCATAAACTGCAGGCATATTATACACAGCTGAACCACTGTCAAGATTATGAAGAAACCACAATCTTTGCTGAATACCGCTACATAAGTAATAATCTGCTTCTTTTAGAGGTTCGATAGGAATTATATTTGCATTGCTCTTAGAACTGACAAACAAAGCCTGTTCAGCAATTGTAGGTTTATCGTAAATATCGCGGATTTTTACTTCTACCTTGAAACTATTATAAATTTTTGAAGCTAGTTGAGTTGCTTTAAGACTGTGTCCGCCTATATAGAAAAAATTATCATTTGTACTGATATTATCGCTGTTTAAAATATCCTGCCAGATTTTAAGCAAAGTATTTTCCGCTTTATTTTTAGGGAATATAAAATCAGTTTGATGTGTTTGAGAATAACTGATTCGTTCAAGATACTTCCTGTCCACTTTGCCTGAAGCATTTAACGGAATTTCATCTATAAAAATGAAACAGGCAGGTATCATATATTCAGGCAGTTTTACTTGTAAAAATTTGATAATATCGGAAATATTCAGTTCTTTTTCGGATACAATAAAGGCATACAATTCATTTACGCAATTTATATTTTTTACAATAACCGCACTATTTCTTATTTCGGGATGAAGCATCAGGAGGCTTTCAATTTCTCCGAGTTCTACTCGGTTACCCCTGATTTTAACTTGCTTATCAGCCCTTCCGAAGAACTCAATGTTGCCGTCAGGAAGCCACCTGCCCAAATCACCTGTTTTATAAAGTTTCTTATTTTTTTCATAAGGATTAGATATAAATTTTTCTGACGTTAATGTGGGATTATTTAAATATCCCCGGGCTAATTGGATTCCGCTAATATAAACATCACCGGTAGCACCGACAGGTAATAACTCCATATTTGGAGAAAGAATGTAAAACTTTAAATTATCAAAAGGCTTCCCGATAGGGACAGTTCTACTTATTAGCTTACCGGTATGCTTGTATATTGTAGAAGTAATTGCAGTCTCGGTTGGTCCGTAGGCATTAAATATTTCAAGGTATTCAGCATGAAACAGAAAATCTTCTATTATCGCAACATCTGCCGCAGAAATTAATTTTTTTACAGTTTTGAATCTGATTTTTCCTAAGGAGTGTATAAAAGAAGGTGTAGGATCCATTACTGTAACATTCAAACGTTCAATATACTCTACAAATTTTTCGGAGACCAGATATTCATCTCTGTCAAATCCTATTACTGTGCCGCCTTTTATTAACATCATAAAAATTTCTATCAACGAGGCGTCAAATGCAAGATTTGAAAATTGAAGCATTCTGTCTTTATTTGTAAGCCCTATCCTTTTAATAAAACATTCAATTGCACTAATCAAACTTTTGTGTTCAATCATTACTCCCTTGGGTGTGCCGGTTGAACCCGATGTATAGATAACATAAGCAAGGCTTGAGGATTTAATTTTAATATCAGGATTAGTATCATTTTCCGAATTAATGTTTTCAATATCTACCACAACACAATCTTCACAGGAGTCAAGCTGAAAAAAGTTGTGTTTGCTTTTTATAATTATTTTTGTACCGCTCTCTTTAAAAATCAAACGGGTTCTTTCATTCGGATTATTTTTATTCATCGGTAAGAAAGCCGCTCCTGTTTTGAGAATACCCAATATTAAAGTAATATCATTTAAGGAATTTGAAGATATGATTCCTATTATATTTTCCGGTTCCGGATTGTAATTTTCTATAAGAAAATGAGCAACTTTGTTTGCACTTTTATTAAGTTCACTATAGCTGATTCTACACTCTGAATCTTCGTATGCAACTTTATCAGGAGATGATTTAGCATTCTTTTCAAAAAGAGAAATTACATTATTAACTCCGGATATTTTGGTCGAAGTATAATTAAACTCATTTAAGATTTTATTTATCTCAGTCTCTTTTAAAACACTAATATCGGAAATATGAACAGCAGGATTCTCAACTATTGTTTCAAGTAATGTCAATAAATTGGTTTTGATAGAATCAATTTCCCAGTCATTTAGAAATGAATTGTTGTAGTCGAAAACCATTGTAACATCTGAATTATTTCCTACATCCTGTACATGAATTGATGCAGGTATTAACTCACCTCCGTTTTTAATTATTTTGAAATCTGAAGTACAATTCTTTAAATCTAAACCGTATTCGCCTTTTTCATAAGAAAGAACAAAATCAAATAATCGGTTGTTGTTTGTTAATTTATGCGTATTGTCAATTGTAAGCTGACTGACAGGAAATCGCTGATGACGGTATGCCGCTCTTAATTTATTTTTAATACGCACAACAAACTCTTCAAAAGTTTCATTATCAACAAAATCCATTTTGAAAGGAAGAGCATTTGTAAAAACACCTATTGTATT
>JBAYGQ010000136.1:0-6531 GCA_041666585.1 Bacteroidota bacterium | reverse complement strand
GTTCAGGACAGTACTGTTCTGTTTTGCCAGATTTATAATTTGGATTCTGTAGTTGAAATTATCCCATATATCCAAAATTTCAGGTTTATTTCCGATAACTTCTTCACGTTCAAAACCCAGCATTTCGAGATAGCTTTTATTAATGTCAATAAACACATTATCTTTTTCTCTTACCATCGCAATAGGAATGGGACTTGAATGAAACATTTTTGAAAAACGAATTAAGCTTTTCTGCAATTCCTTTTCGGTTTTCGTAGAATCAATTTTTTCGCTTGAAACGGAAATAATGTATTTCGGATGTCCATGGTCATCATTTAGTAATATTTTTTTTGTGCTGAAAACTTTAACGAGATTATTTTTTGTTAGAATAGAATTATCTGTGACTTCCATAATTTCATTCTCAATTAATGATTCACAGATTTTATTTTCTACATAATTATCTTTATCGAAAATAAAAATATCTTGTACTTTCCTTCCGATTACTTCTTCTTTTTTGTATCCTGTAATTAATTCGCCTGACTTGTTAAGATAGACAAGAGTGAAGTCATCAAGATTTTTGATATAAACAATTTCAGGTATGTTGTCAAGAACATATTTGAGATTGCGTAATGAATAAGAATCATTAATTTTATCTTTTTCATTATTTGTATCTGTATCGATTTTCAGAATTTTACCGATAAAAGTCGGAAGAGTATCAATAAAAGCAGTACTTATAATCAGGTAATTTTCATAATAAAATGAATCAACAATTTCTTTTTCGGTTTTTGAATCAGTAATAGCTATTACAGGAGTTTTAGGGTAACAAGTTTTAATATAATCGATGAGACTTTTTATAATATCAGGATTTTCGTCGTATATAATGAAGGCATCAGGATTCTTTAATAATTGGAAATCATTAAATTGAGAAGTAGATTCAATTCTGGTAATGTCAAAAGCATTGTTCGATTTTTCGAATTTCTTTTTGATTAAATTGAATTTAATTGAGGAAGTACAGAGACAAAATATTGTTATCTTCATGACCTACTCTAAAGAAGTTGTATATTTGAAAAATAAGTTATTTATTTAATTCTGAAAAAAAATCAATCAGAGAATAAATTTCTGTTTTGGGTGCAAAGTAAAAATTAAAATTAAAAATAATATCTTAATTTACCAAGTATTCAATTTATAATTGTAGGTATCAAATATATTTATTAGGTTCATATTACAAAAAAAAGTATTAAATTCAAGAAATGAATTGTAATAAGGAGAGATAGAAATGGATAATTTCCCAAAAATAGGGCTTATCGGATTCGGAAACATGGGTAAGGAAATTAAGCGGGTTGCTGACGGGATGGGGATTGAAATAACTGATGTTTTCGATATCAATGACAAGATTGTTTCAGATAAAAAATATCAGTTCGATGTTGCGATTGATTTTACCGAGCCGAAAACTGTTACCGAAAACGTAAGAACTATTGCTAAGCTCGGCAAAAATATTGTAATAGGTACAACAGGATGGGATGAACAAAAACAGGAAGTTGAGAAAATTGTTTTTTCTGAAAATATCGGCTTGGTTTACGGGAGTAACTTTTCAATCGGGATGATGATGTTTTCGCAATTGGTAAAGGAAGCTTCTAAATTAGTTGATTCATTTAAGGACTACGATATTATGCTCCACGAGATTCACCATAGACATAAAAAGGACAGTCCGAGCGGAACAGCCTTATCTTTAGCAAAAATTATTCTTGAAAATGTAAATTCAAAAAAATATATTTTGAGCAGAACTTCAGAAGGTCCTATTGATAACGGTGCATTGCATGTAACTTCGACGCGCGGCGGCGAGATATTCGGCAAGCATAGTATTTACCTTGATTCGCTTGCGGATACAATTGAGCTGACTCACAACGCTAAGAACCGTAGCGGCTTTGCACAGGGTGCTTTGCTTGCGGCAAAATGGATAAATTATAAAAAAGGTATATTTGAATTTAATGATGTTTTTAAAGATTTATCCATATAACAAATGAATTGAGTGTTTTTTCATATTAAAACTAAAAAATAAGCCGCATAACCTTCACCTACGACCGGTATGCGGCTCCACTATTTAGGGATTACTTGGAGGACTTACTATTCTTTTTACGAGAAAAATAATAAAAAGTTACAAATATTTTGGATAATATTTTTTTATAAATAAAATTATATATTAACAATTGACTTGTTTATTCTCCGTCGATTGAAATATATAATGTTAGCTCATAGAAAAATAAATTGGACAAAAAAAGAAAATTTACTATACTGATATACGTACAATTTCGAGTTTGGATTAGAAACATAAGGAAATATTTTTAAATAATAATTATCAGGTTGACCTTGCTGTACGGCAAACGAAT
Organism: Bacteroidota bacterium; assembly: GCA_041666585.1. Taxonomy (GTDB): domain Bacteria; phylum Bacteroidota; class Ignavibacteria; order Kapaibacteriales; family UBA2268; genus JBAYGQ01. The sequence goes on along the minus strand of JBAYGQ010000136.1, from coordinate 4,165 downwards.
ATCATTCATAATAATAATATACATTTTTTCTGTTATTAGCAATTGTTTGGCTTTCAAGCCGAAAGATTATACTATACTATTAAAAATTCAAACCTCCATTTCTCCCTCTCCGAGAGTTAGTGTAAGCTGGAAACCCGACCCCTTAGCATTGTTTTATGAAGTTTGCAGAAAGTCAGTTGATGATACCGAATGGGTTGATACATTAGACATATTAAACCCTTCCTCAAACGGTTTTGTTGATTCTTCAATAAATTTAAATACAGTTTATGAGTATAGAATTAAAAAAGGCAGAATCAACGTAGATACTTATAATTATCTCTGCACAGGAATTGACGTACCTGCCGAATTTTCGAGAGGCACTGTCCTCCTTGTAATAGATGAAACAATTGCGGCTGATTTAGCAAAGGAAATAAATACTTATGAACTTGATTTAATCGGAGACGGCTGGCAGGTTGAAAGGACAACAGTTCCCAGAGCAGAAACATTCGATGGTAAGACTGTGAAACAGGTTAAAGGAATTATACAAAATTACAGAAACAGACTGAAGGATACACTGAAAAGTATTGTTTTAATCGGACGTGTACCGGTTCCGTATTCGGGTGATTTTGCTGTTGACGACCATCCGGAACATACCGGAGCATGGCCCGCAGATGTTTATTGCGGTGATTTTCTGAATGAATGGACTGATACAATAATCTATAATTTATCTGCAAGCAGACCTGAAAACAGGAATATTTGGGGAGACGGTAAATTTGACCAGAGTTATTTGATAAAAGATGTTCCCGTAGCTGTCGGCAGAATTGATTTTTACAAACTTCCTGCAATGCAGAAAACAGAATTGGAAATGCTTAAATATTATTTTGATAAAAACCATAAATTCAGACATAAGCTCATAAAAACTGAGAACAGGGCATTGATAGATGATAAATTTCATGTATATAGCGGGGAACCCTTTGCTACTGCGGCGTGGATGAATTATACGGTACTGTTCGATTCAACACAGATAATAGAAGGCAGGTTCAGGGACGGAATGCAGGATAGTTCATATCTGTGGGCTTACGGTTGCGGACCCGGAAGTTATAATTCAGCATTTGATGTTGCATATTCAGATGAAATGTCTCTAAGAAACTATAATGCGGTTTTTACTATGCTCCTAGGCTCTTATTTCGGTGATTGGGACAATGAAAATGCACTGATGCGTTGCGTTATAGCCTCCGAACCTTCAATACTGACCTGCTTTCTGGGAGGGCGTCCTTTCTGGATTCTTCAGCACATGGGTATGGGTAAGACTATGGGTTATTCCGAATTAATATCTCTGAATAACCAGTATTTGTACAGAACTCCGAATGTATTGGGAAATAAACTTGTACATATTTCATTGATGGGTGACCCTACTTTAAGGATGCATATTGTTGCACCTCCTTCTTACAGTTATATCTCAAAAACTGAGGTCAGCAAAACTTCGAAATCCGTGAGAATTGAGTGGTCGCCCTCGTCTGACAGTGTTCTTGGATATTACATTTTCCGCGCTGAGAAAGAAGACGGGAATTATATTTTATTAAATAATGCACCTGTTACTGAAAATTATTTTGTTGATTCTTCTTCCGATTTAAGTTCAAATTATTATATGGTCAGGGCTGTTAAGCTTGAGGAGACCGCAAGCGGTAGCTACTATAATCTGAGTCAGGGTGTTTTCTGTAAATCTTCTATTCCGCGATTTGACCTCGACATGTTGAATAAACCGGACTTTATAGTTTATCCTAATCCCGTAAAAGATAAATTGAATATTTACTTTATAGAGCCGTTTAATTCGAAATATAAAATTGATGTTTATGATATTCAGGGAAGGTTTTTGAAAGAAATTTCAAGCGGTGAGTTTATACCGGGTAAATATGAATTACAATGGAATCTGCAGGATAATAATAGCTCAAAGATAGCAACCGGAGCTTATTTGCTGAAGTTCATCACAGACTTTTTTGTAAAAACAGAAATGATTTTTGTTTATTAAAGAATAAGATTATAAGTGATAAATTGTTCGAGAAGAAATAATTTTGAGACCTTTTGCATTTTTATGTGTCTTTCTATATAAGAGAGTGTACACATTTTAGAAAAGTGGAAAAAAAGCAGACCCTGAAACAAGCTCGGGGTGACAGAAACAAAGGAGAAATAATGAAAAAATTATTTTTAACACTCGCACTACTGCTTTCTTTAACGCAGGTAGCCTCCGCTGTTGTGCTTGACACTGTTTGGGTAAATCCTTTACGGTTTCCTACATATACTTGTTTTTTTGCGGCATTTTCACCTGATACAAATAAAATAGTTGCCGCACTTGACTCTACTATTTATTATCTCGACATTCGAACCGGTGCTATTATTGATTCGTTCCAAAAAGCACCTGAGATAATTGATTATGGTGCTGTTATGTCTTCTAACGGGAAAAGAATTGCCGGAGTATCAGGAAATTATAAATGTTATGTTTGGGATACTACTTCAAAAAGTATTATAAAAACATTTGGCGGATATAATGTACAAGCCGCTACAGTTGCTCTGTCACCAGATGGACGATACGCTGTAGTCGGGATATGTGAAAGTAGTGGTACAGATCAATTTCCGAAGGATACAAACAAATTGTTAATATATGATTTAGATGCTGATTCTATTGTCAAATGGATAGACCATCATACTGAAGGCATAGCTTATATAGCATATTCACCTGACGGGAATTCATTTGTTGTAAGTGCCACTTATGGTTTCACAAAAGACCAAAGAGGTATAGGAAGGTTAAGGAAATACACAACGAACGACTGGCAAGTAGATACTTTATTGGAAGACAATGCGAAGGAATACTACACTTATTTGTCTTATTCAAGCGACGGAAGGTATCTGGCTGGTGTAAAACCTCGTTTGGAAAAAACGAGTTATGTTTGGGATATGTCTGCTGATACTATCTTTAAAACATATCCTAGTTCAGTAATAGGAGGATTTCAAAATAGGACTTTTTTTTCTTATGACAATCAGTATTTATTGTTTAGTGGAGCTGATTTTAATTTAGGTTATTCACGAGGACTAATATGGGATTTTATTAATGATACTTTAGTATATGATTTGAACCTTGGAAGAATTAGGTCTTATTTGTTAAAGGATAATTTAATTTTAATAGAAACCAGTGACAATATTTATTTACTCTCTTTAGACCTGCACCATTCCTCAGTTTTTGAGCCCACGGAAAAAAGTGATGATATAAGTATTGCACAGGAAAACAAAACACTAATTGTAAAAAGCAAAGATTTTGATTTGCGGAAAATAGAAATTTATGATGTTATGGGTAGCCTTGTGATGAGTAAGACAGCGGATTCTGAGGAAATTGCGGTTTCAATGCAGTCTCTGAAATCCGGTATTTATTTTGTGAAGGTGCAGACTGCAAAGCGGGTTTTTGTGAGGAAGGTTTTGGTGGTAGAGTAAGAGACCACCCCTGACCCCTCCTTGATAAGGAGGGGAAATTTTGGTAGAACGGACGCCCTCGTCTGTTCAAGAGATATTGAAGAATGTTCCACGCAGAGCGTTGGAACAAGAGTTCCCTAAAACAAGGATACATCGGTGTTCCCAAGCAGGAGCTTGGGAACAAGATTTGAAAAGGAGGGGAAATTAGGATTGAAAGTTTTTGATTTACTTTATGAACTGAAATTCTTTTCCCAAATTCATAACTCATAATTCATAATTTTTGAGAATGAAGATGGATTCACGTTTTCGGGGGAAGGACAGATAAGAAAAATATTATGTACTGATTTACGTTTAAAACTGCTTGTATTTTTTAATGGATTTTCTCTTATCGGACTAATAGATGAAAGAACTTAAACGGCTGATTCCATATATACGGCTTCATAAAAATAAACTTTATTTAGGTTTACTGTTTGTTACCATCTCAAACATTTGCAGTACCTATACACCGAGAATCGTAGGTAAGGCAATTGACCTGATTCGCCAGGGCAATTTCACAACATCCCAGATTACTGAATATATCGTTCTCCTGCTGGGCTTAACTGCATTAAGCGGGCTGTTTATGTTCTTCACCCGAAAAACTATTATTGTCGCATCCCGTCTGATTGAATATGACCTCCGCAGAGACCTTGTAGATGCAATTGAAAAGCAGTCCACAGATTATTTT
>JBAYGQ010000135.1:0-6563 GCA_041666585.1 Bacteroidota bacterium | reverse complement strand
TGTGATGCTTGCAATTATTGCAATGACTACTTTCAAGGTAAGATAATATGCTCCGCAATATTGACGATTTATTCTTAAAAGATACCTTTCCTCCGATACTCCTAATGTTCGGAGAGGAGCATTTTCTTTTGGAAGAAGCATATATTCATCTGAAACCACGAATTGCAGATGACCCGTCAACTCAATACGATTTCGAAGTTATTGATATTGAGGACTTGCCCGCAGATAAGATTTTTGATAAAATTGTTGACTCCTGCTCGGCATATCCTTTTATTGCAAAACAAAGAACTATTATAGTAAAACATTTTGAAAAACTTACTTCCGGCAGAGTAACAAAGAAAAAACAACAAAATCCGACTTTGCTGAAATACCTGAAATCACCTCAGACTACAACGTTTCTCGTTATTATGTCATCCGATGAGAAACTGAACGGAACAACTGTTAAAAAAACCAAATCCCTGCCTCCTTTTCCTTACGATTACATAATTGACAATTATGAATTCATTGAATTTCAGGGTATGTACGAATCCAAATATCCTGACTGGATAAAAAGCCGTTGTCAGAAATTCGGAAAAACTATTGCCGGCGATGCAGTAGAATTGCTTGTTTCGCTGACCAATCCTACGTTAAGGGATATAAGCAATGAATTGGACAAATTATTTTTATTTATCGGCAATCGTAATAACATAACAAAACAGGATGTCAATTCGGCTGTCGGAGCTTCCAAAGTTTATAATGTATTTGAACTGCAAAAAGCTGTCGGCAAAAGGCAACTGCCCGAATCACTGCTGATTATTGAAAATATGCTGGCTAACGACAGACAGGAAATGCTGATTATTACTATGCTTACAAGGTACTTTACCGCATTATGGAAAACAATTGAGCTAGCTTCTTCAGCAGGTTCTAACACATACCAATTAGCTCCGAAAATCGGAGTCAATCCTTATTTTGTTAACGAATATTTATCGGCTGTAAAAAAATATAAACCTGAAGAAATTGATTCCGCTTTTACACAACTGTGTCAGGCAGATGAACAATTAAAATCAAGCTCTACAGACAGTGTGTATATTTTACAAAAGATGCTGATTAGTATTATGGATTTGTAATAAGAAATAGTTGAATTTTCTTTTCAATCAGAATAAAAGCATAAAATAGATTCATGACAAGATTGAAAAACAAAGAGCCGGAAGTTTTTTTGATTCATTAAAAATTACTATCACCATAATCCTGCTTTTTTAACGCCGAATATCAGCGAAGTTCCGAATTCAGTGTCTTTTCTTGTGATTTCATCGAACCAGGATTCCTTGAGAACTATCCAAAAATCAGTTTCAGTATAACTATTACCTCCATGAGTGCTGACAAGCGTTTCGAGTGCTAACAATGCATTAAATTCAGGAGAAGTTTTTTCATCATTAACAATGTAATCCTGAATAACAACCCGCCCGCCCGGTTTAAGAGCGTCGTAAACTTTTTTACATAATTTTATATTGTCCCAAATACTGCTATGGTGCATCAGGAAGGAAATAAGAATTAAATCATATCCGCTTCCTATATCATCTTCCATAAAATCACCGGTTAAAATATTTATTTTATCTGCGTAACCTTCCCAGCGAAGCTGTTTTAAGGTCTGCTCTTCGAAATTGGGATAAATATACTCGTACACCTCAATATCCGACCGAAGTCCTAATAATTCTTTACAATAGTAACCCGAAGCACCGCCTAAATCAAGAAATTTGTGTACTTTCGAAATATCGAGCATTTTAACTACATTATGTGCAAGTACCGAAGCACGCCAAGTAACCGATTCAATAAAACTGTCCACTTCGTTGGGAGGCATATCTTTTACATCGGTAAATTCCGGCGGTTTACCTGTTTTAACAGTTTCTGTAAGATTGCCCCATAAATTCCAAAGACGGTTTTGATGAGTAAACAAACCGATATATTCGGGCTTTGATTTGTCTAAAAAACGGAGAGAAATATTTGTATTTGCATATTTTGTATTCTTTTTTTCAAGTAAACCGATTGCTACCAATGAATCTAATAATCGTTCAGTTGCTTTTGTATCTGTATCAAGTTCTGAGGCAATTTCACCTGCAGATTTAAGACGTGAACTGATAACAGAAAAAATATCAAGTTCGCATGCGCTAAGCAGAACTCTGCTTTTCTCGAATGCAAAAGCCAAGTCAAGGATATTTTTTATAGTCATATCATCGCGTTGCATAGGCTTCCATGTTCTCATATTTTTTCTCCGGTATCAGAAACGTGATTTGTGTTTAAATCAATTCCAAAAATAACAAACAAATATAGTATATAATCTCCATTTTAAGAAATAAAATATACGAAAGGATAAAAGAGAACAAAAAATAATTGCACAATTCATTTAATCAGAGAAAGTACCAATAATGTCAAAGATAATAAAACTAATATCGTAATTGTTGTCCAACCTACTACATTGCGGAATAAATTGTTTACAAATTGTCCCATTATCTCTTTATTATTGATTAACAACATCATTGAAATCAGCACAACAGGCAAGAATACTCCGTTCAAAATCTGAGACCATAAAGTAATTGAAATGAGAGGGGCTGAAGGTATTAAAATAATTAAAGCGGAAATTACGATTATTCCTGTAAACAGTGTGTAAAACTGAGGAGCTTCGTGAAGTTTCTTATCTATTCCCGCTTCGAAACCGAATGCCTCGGAAATGTAAAATGCTGTTGTTACGGGTAGAATTGTAGCTGCAAATAAAGATGCTATGAATAATCCGAATGCAAAAACATACTTTGCGAACAAGCCTGCAAGCGGTTCTAAAGCCATAGCCGCATCTTTAGCTTCAGTTATTTTTATTCCGTTCGGATAAAGAGTAGAAGCACAGGCAACAATTATAAAAAATGCTACTACAACTGTCAAAATACATCCGACTGTTACATCCCAAATAGTATATTTATAATCTTCGATTTTAAGTCCTTTTTCGATTACGGCAGATTGCATATAGAACTGCATCCAAGGGGCTATAGTTGTACCGATTATACCGATGACAATCATCAGGTATCCGAATTCCATATTAAATTCAGGCTTGATTATAGAAGTTCCGACTGCACCCCAGTCAGGCTTCCCCATAATTGCAGAAACAACGTAGGAGAGCAGAAAAATGCTGAAAATCAGAAAGACTTTTTCTGTGATTTTATAAGTTCCTTTTACAACAAGTATCCATACCACAATTGCAGAAATAGGTACAGAAATGTATTTGCTAACTCCGAAAACCTGCATACTTCCTGCAACACCGGCAAATTCGGTTGTTGTGTTTCCGATATCGGCAAATAATAATCCCAGAAAAACAAAAAATGTAAGCTTTACCCCGGCATTTTCTCTTATTAAATCAGCAAGACCTTTTCCGGTTACAATTCCCATTCTTGCATTCATTTCCTGCACGACAAGCAAGACAATGAAAGCGGGAATGAGAGTCCAAAGAAGAGCATAGCCATATTCAGCTCCGGCTACGGAATAAGTAGTTATACCGCCTGCGTCATTATCCACACTACCTGTAATTATTCCCGGACCGAGTATTGCAATGAATATTGCAATGTTACGCCAGAAAGTCGGTTTTTTCAGTTTTGCCATTTATCCAAATTTAGTTTATAAAGTTCGTAAAGTTTGTAAAGTTCATAAAGTAAATTATGAGTTATGATTTATGATTAAAAGACATTACATATTTGTATTTTTTTAATTTTTAATTTTTAATTTTTAATTGAATTAAAGTTTTCTCCTTCTTGTTTTTAGAAGTGTAAACACCACGTCGTCAATAATAACCATACCGAGCATCTTTTTATCTTCATCCACAACAGGTATAGCGAGCAAATTGTATTTTGAAATTATTTCTGCAAGTGAATCAATTTTATCTGTATCATTTACTTCAATTACATTTGTATTCATTATATCACTAAGTTTTGTATCGGGCATAGATACAATGATATCACGAATAGAAACGGTAGCTACAAGACGCTCAAAATCATCCAGTACATAAAGATAATAAATTGAATCGGAAGCAGGTTGAGTTTTTCTGAGTTCCGCGATTGTTTCTTCGACTGTCATGTGTTCTTTGAAAGCAAGATGTTCTGTTGTCATAAGACTTCCGACAGTGTTTTCCGGATATTCCATAAGTTCACGAACTTCTTCGGAGGCTTCATCTTCCATTTCGTTTAGAAGTTCTTCGGCTTTTTCCTCATCAAGGTCATCCAATATATCGGCAACTTCGTCAGCAGGCATTTTTTCCAGCACATCTGCAGCTTTTTCTACCGACATACTTTCCAGTAAGTTCACCTGAGCTTCGGTTTCGAGTTCTTCCAAGACATCTGCCGCTTGTTCATCATCAAGTGATGCAAACAGAGCTAACTGAGTTTTGTGGTCTAAATCTTCTATAATATCTGCAAGGTCTGACGGGTGCAAAGTTGAAAGTTTTGATTGTTCTTTTGCAAGTTTTATACCTTCGTGGGACATGCTTATTGTCGCGATATCGTCCCAAAGAATCATATCTGTCGGGAGATTGATTTTAAAAAGTTTTGCTATCCTTTTAATCGGTTTTGCTATACCCAGCCTTCTGAAAAGCCCTTCCATACCTACATCTACGGCTATAACATAAGTCCCGCTTTCTAAGGTTGCCAGCCGCAAATCATTAACACGTTCAAGCTTCTTGCCGTCAATGTCAACAATTTGCTTATCTAAAATGTGCTTCGCAAGATAGAGAACGTTTTCTTCCGGTATGATTGTTTCTTCAAGGTGAGAGCAGGTGATTTCGTACTGACCGTTGTTTTTGAATAATGAAAGCGGTTGTGGCAGAAGCATAATCCGCTGATTGCCGAATTTAACCTGTGCCGCTATTACACGCGGTCTAATGTAATTCAAATCAACTACTAAATCCTGAAGTTTACCGACTGCTTTCTGGTTTTCTGAAATGACTTTGCATCCGATAATGCGGCTCAAGTAGAATGTCGAAACTGAAGCCATAGCTACACCCTTCAATTAAGTAATGGTAAGAAGGATGGAAATATACTATAGGCTACATCCTTCTATAAATTTGACATTTAATCTGCTACCCCCAGGGTCTCCGTCCATTAATGCTTAACGCTGATTGTTATACAAAACTTAAAAAGAAACAAATCGAACTTTTAAAATTAAGAAATTTTTCCAAAAAAATAGCCGAAAATTATTTCTAAACAAAACAACTCATTAAATAATTGAAATAAAGTTTGCAATTGTAATATTGGTTTTGTAACTTAAAACAGTAATTCATCTTGGATTATATTATCAAAGAGGCGAATTTTGCAATTATCCTCCGGAACACCCTCTGAAAGATGCTTTGCGGTAACTGTAAATCATTTTGGTAAAAAAATAACGCACATATATCGGATTTGACATAACATTCCGTTTAACTCTATTAAATTATTACTTTTACCGATTATTGTATGACAATTTGACATACACTATATAATAATACATTAGTTTCTATATCCCTGCTTTCCTCCGATTATCTTCTTCGCATAACATCTGACAATTATTAGAAGTCGTTCTTCCTCCTTTATGCCAAGGCGTAATATGGTCTGCTTCCATTTCACTAAATTCAAATTTTTTCTTACAATGCACACATATTCCTTTCTGCCTTTCATAAGCCTCCCTTTTGTGATTATCGGTAAAGGCTCTTATGCTAAGATACTTCTCATTTCTTGTTAAAACATACTGATAAATACCCGACTTTTTCGTAACATCTTCATCTTGCATTAATTTACTAATTTCTTCTTCAAGTTTATTTTTATTAAATTTTTTATCTTTAAATTGGTTATAAAGAAAACCAAATCCTACACCGTTCATTTCTTTACGATAGTATGGGAAAACAACTTTAATCCAAGCTATAACGTTTTCAAAATATGACCATAATTCCTTAGCATCAGACTTATGCTGATGGTTTGCCATATAAATTTCAATATTACCATTAGAAATCCAATCAATTGCTGTTTCTAAATACTCTTGCCTTATATGCTTGCCTCCCATATAATCGCTACCAAGATTATATGCCGCACAATCTTTTTTACTAAAATATCGTTTAGCATCTGACAACCAAGAACCAGCATAAACTGCATTTCTTAATTCTTGGTCTGTAAGTTTTACACCAGCTATATTTATTATCCTAAACCATTCTAATCTTTCACTATCTTCTCCACTACAAAGATATACCATTAATTTATAATTTAGAATTTGCTCCTGTTCATCATTTTGCAAATTATGAAAATATTTAAAATCAAAAGAAAAATCACTAATAATATACTGACAGATTGAAATTGTACGTTGCTGACCATCAATAATTTCATATTTATCACCTTCCCGAACAGCCCAATACATAACATTAAGAGGGAAATCTTTTCTAATGGTATTGATAACAGCGTCCCGTTGCTTATCCTTGTAAATAAACTCCCTTTGATAAGGAGGGCGAATATCAAGTCTGCCCCCATAACCAACAACTCCGGCTTCTTCATTATCTTTGTAGCCTTCTGCTAATTCTCTTACTGTGA
>JBAYGQ010000134.1:0-6621 GCA_041666585.1 Bacteroidota bacterium | reverse complement strand
GAACTTCTGACATTTCCTGTTAATTTATTTCCTGATTGTGGTACTTTTTGCAGATAAAAATTAATATTTGACAAATTTCCGGAAAATTCAATTGGTGTAGCTTCTGTCAAATCTTCAGTTCTATCATAATATTGAAGAATATAATCCGGATTAGCTGGAACACTGCACATCGCAAAATATGAGAATCTTTCGTTAAGACTAATCGAATAACTGCCGTCTGTATTCGACCTAGTGGTATATGTCGAATCCTGGGAATAAAATGTAAGCAATGCATTTGGTATAGCTGTATTTGAGTCGGCATCAACAACAGTTCCGGAAATGAGATAACCCTGATAACGGTGTACTATAATTTCTTGATTCTTGTTTTGACCGCATTGCACAGCCACTCTGTCTGCACTGTCCTTACTTGCTTTGTTATTGTACCATAAAGATTTGAAATCAGGTCCTTCAAGGTAAATCTGATTGAATCCTTCTTCAATTCTAATTGCAGAAATACCGTTATTTCCTATTTGCCCGGAATAAATACCGGTTGAATCAATACCGGAGTCATTATAAATAAATGCCGTTCCTGCTCTGATTAATTGTGCATTTTGGTCTTTTACAGTACATGTCATATAAGTAGGATTAACACAACTTCGGGTTTTTAACCACCATTCCTGAAATCCGAAGGAATTTGCTGAATCGCTTACTAAATAGGCTTTTACTGTAATTCTCCTACCGCCAATAACAGAGGGAGTCCAGCTAATCAAACCTGAAGCTTTATTAATAAGCATACCCTGTGGAGGATTAATAAGCACATAATTGACTGTTCTGTTGCCCTGACCGACTGCATGAACAGTATAATTGTATTGGTTTCCGATTGTTGAACTGTCAACTGGATTTGAGGTAAATGTTAAAGATTCTGATGACAATCTGGTTACAATAAAATTGACGGTATTGGTATCACCGCAACGCATACTTACAATTGTTGCACTGTCTTTGGAGCTTCTATTTTGATGCCATTCTCCGACAAAAGATTCTCCTTGTACCTGAATTTTTGAGTCTCCTTCTTCAATCATAAAGCTGAATAAGCCTTGTGAATTAATTGTACCTGTGTAAATACCGACAGAATCAATACCTGTCAGATTATAAACAGTAACTGTTCCCGAATTTAATGTCATATTGTTTTCGTCAACAACGCTTCCTTTAATATATGTGCTCTGTCCGCAGGTTTTTACAGTTACCCACCATTCTTTTACTGCCCATGAATTAGCAGAATCAGTATATAAATATGCTTTTAATTTGACATGGTATTTACCGATAACGGTAGGAGTCCAGTTTATTGAACCAAGCGAATCATCAATTGTCATTCCCTGAGGTTTCTCAAGCAAGAGATATTTAACAACTCTACCTGATTCAGAAGTCGCTGTACCGTCGTGTGTATATAATTCATGTGCCTGAGCAATTAAGGCCGGTTCGTATAGGAAAGTAATAGTGGTATCAGACGGTTTTCTCAATACTCTGAAATTTGCATGATTTACAGTTCCGCATACAGCATTAACCGCATCGGCTGTTTGTTGTGATGTTTTATCCTGATACCATTCCGACTCAAAAGCGTCTCCGCTTACTTTTAAATTATAATTTCCTTCCATAACCTGAACCGAGTAATAACCGGTATCATTTGCAAAAGTTTCGTAGTATCCATCGGGGTCTAGTAAATTATCCGGTGCACCGTAAGCTTCAACTTTGGCATTTCTTATCGGCAAACCGTTGGTATCTTTAATTGCTCCGTCTATATAGGTCGGATTACTGCAGGATCTAACTCTGATTGTCCAATCCTGTACTTTATATGACCATCCCCAGTCAATATCCAAAGCCGCTCTTACCGATACATCAAAAAGACCTGCTGATTGCGGTAACCAATTAATTACACCTGTTGCGTTGTTTAATGTCATCCCGGGAGGACGAATCGGATTTTCAAATTGTCCGTATGAAAATTGATATGAAATTGTATAAGTTCCGGATGTTGTTGCGTTCAAATCATAATAGTATGCTTGATTGACAACTCCTTCCAAAACCGGTTGAGATGTTATATTTACAGTTTGATGCCCGTAAAATAGTAGGATGCTTCCTACATTTGACTGGTTAGACTGGGTAATACAATAAGGCTGACCGGGAAGGTATGTACTGCAGGCTACAACAACAAAAGAATATAATTGTTCATATAAACCGATAATTGTATCTTTGTAATGGACTAAATCTACTGGTCTCGGAATAATTTGATGCAAAGTATAATCCCCCGGATATGTAGGATTTGTTACAGTTGATATGTAAACCATGAACTGATTCGGGTGAATCAATGTAGTATCAATATGAGTAAAATGTATTACCGCATAAGTTTCCGAACCGATTCCGCTTTTTGTAACTGAGTCAATTACAGGTTCTAATATTGGAGATTGTATTGCGAAAGATGGAACACATATAAATCCCCAAAAAAGGGTTGTAAGTAATGCCCTAAATAAATTCTTCCTGCTTTTCATTATATATCCTTTCATTTTTTTCTTTTATCAAGTGTGTACGTATCAAGACATACACGGTTTTGATTTATAACTGATTAAAATTTTGTTTTTTGGTAATTTCAAATGTAATAAAAAAAAATGAAAAAAGATAGTGTAATTTATTATCTAACCATTGCAAATAGTAAAAATCTTTATAATTTTGCAGTTCGATTATTACTGAAAGAACTATTCTTTTATTTTTGAAATATTATTGTAGGATATGAATTATGAAACCTTTTGCAAATGAAACATACTATGATTTTAACCAAACCTCTGTTGCCGCAAGACAAAAAGCGGCTTTGAATAAAGTCAGGGAATCACTCGGAAAAGAGTATGGAAATATTATTAACGGCAAAGAAGTAAAAACTGTTAAAAAAACAATTTCAATCAATCCTGCAAACATTAGCGAAACTGTAGGTATTTTTCAGAAGGGCGGACAAGCTGATGCTGAAACTGCAATTCAGTCTGCATTAAAAGCTTTTGAAACCTGGAAAAATGTTCCTGCTAAAGAAAGAGCTTCTTACTTTTTTAAAGCCGCCGCATTAGTCAGAAAGCGACGTCTTGAAATAAATGCATGGATGATTACCGAGGCAGGAAAAAGTTATCTTGAAGCTGATGCCGATACTTGTGAAGCAATTGATTTTCTGGAATTCTACGCCAGAGAAGCTACGCGATATGCCGAGAAGCAACCTTTAACTCCTTATCCCGGTGAAAAAAATGAGTATTCTTATATTCCTCTAGGTGTCGGATTGTGCGTACCTCCTTGGAATTTTCCTTTTGCGATTATGGTTGGTATTTCTACTGCAGCTATGGTTGCAGGTAATACAATTGTATTGAAACCATCATCCGAAACTCCTATGATGGCAAGGCTGTTTGCAGAAATAATGAAAGAAGTAGGACTTCCTAAAGGAGTATTGAATTATTTTGTTGCAAGCGGAGCGGAAACCGGAGACTATATGGTTTCTCATCCGAAAATCCGCTTTATTTCTTTTACCGGCTCGATGGAAGTAGGTTTAAGAATTAACGAACTTGCCGCAAAGAAATCTCCGGGACAAATCTGGATTAAAAGAGTTATTGCCGAAATGGGAGGTAAAGATACTATTGTTGTGGATTCGGAAGCTGATATTAATTCGGCTGTCCAAGGTGTTGTAGCTTCTGCATTCGGTTTTCAGGGACAAAAATGTTCCGCATGTTCAAGAGCTATAGTTGACAAAAAAGTATATGCAGAATTTACTAAAAAATTGAAGGAAGCAGTATCTCAATTGAAAATCGGAGATCCTTCCGAGAATTTCTACTCAGGACCTGTTATAAGTGCTTCTGCCGAAAAATCAATTTTAAAATATATCGAAATCGGCAAAAAAGAAGGCAAACTTCTTTGCGGTGGAAACAAGGTAAAAGGTATGAACGGTTTTTATATTGAACCGACAGTATTTATTGACATTAAGCCTGATGCAAGAATCTCTCAGGAAGAAATCTTCGGTCCTGTACTTGCAGTAATTAAAGCTAACGATTATGACAATGCTTTGAAAATTACCAATAATACTATTTACGGCTTGACAGGAGCAGTTTATTCCAAGAACACTAAAAAGCTTGACAAAGCCCGAGTAGAATTTCATGTAGGTAACTTATATCTGAACAGAAAATGCACCGGTGCACTTGTTGATGTTCATCCTTTCGGAGGATTCAACATGAGCGGCACAGATTCAAAAGCGGGAAGCAGGGATTACTTATTGCTTTTCATGCAGGGGAAATCAATTTGCGAAAAAATTAAATAGATTTTTCTTTTTTCTTGTTTTTATTATTTGGTATGAGTCAGAACGTTACTTCTGACTCATCACATAAATAAAAGAAAGATTGTAAGTATTTTAATAAAAGTTATATTTATTTGGATAAAAAGCTAATATCAATTATGTTATTTTATTAAATTTCGATCTTAAATGTATTGAAAAAAAATGAGTCTTAAACATCTAAATAAAACAGATAAAGAAATTAATGAGAAAAATTTTGTTACTCTTAGTTCAGTTATAGCAGCTTTTTTTCTTACAGGAACAAAATTAATTATTGGCATCTTAACAGGTAGCCTTGGTATTCTATCGGAAGCTTTACATAGCGGACTTGATTTAATAGCCGCTATTATGACATTTTTTGCCGTACGTATTTCTGATAAACCTGCTGACGAAGACCATCAGTTTGGACATGGCAAAATCGAAAATCTTTCTGCGTTAATTGAAACTTTTTTGCTATTAATTACTTGTTTCTGGATTATTTACGAAGCTGTGAACCGACTGCAAACCGGAAAAACCGAGATTTTAGTTACTTATTGGAGTTTCGGAGTAGTTATTTTTTCGATTATTGTTGATATTTCACGTTCCAGAGCATTATCAAGGGTGGCTAAAAAATACAAAAGTCAGGCTATGGAAGCCGATGCATTGCATTTTTCTACAGATATTCTAAGCTCTGCAGTTGTATTAATCGGACTTGTTGGATCATACTTTAATTATCACATTGCCGATGCAATATCAGCATTATTAGTTGCATTAATTGTTATCGTAATCTCATTCAGATTAGGTAAAAGGTCAATTGACGCATTGTTAGACCGTTCACCTTCTTCGTTAACTTCGGAGCAAATTATTAAACTTGTTCAGGAAATACCTGAAGTTTTCAATGTGCATGATATTAGACTTCGAACTTCAGGACCCAATACTTTTATTGAACTTAATATCCATGTACATCCAAATATTAGTATCCAAAAAGCTCACGAAATTTCTCATCAGGTAGAAGCCCTTTTGCATTCTAAAATTGAGCGTTGCTCTGTGCATATTCATACAGAACCGGAGCATAGTGATTAGTTTTTGTTTTGATGAATGAAGTCTATGAAAACTACAATATTCAAATCGGATTTGATTTCAAATGACGAATTAAATCTAATCTGTTCATTTCTCGAAATGGGAGCTGTGTTTGCATTTCCGACAGAAACCGTTTACGGAATCGGTTGCGATTTATTCAGTGAAATCGGTGCAAAAAGAATATATGAATTAAAAGACAGACATTACAACCTGCCTTTGTCTGCTTATGTTTCTTCAATTGAAATGGCACTTACTATTGTAAAAGATACTCCTGATGATTTTTTCCTTCTTGCAGAAAATTTTCTTCCCGGTCCACTAACAATTATTTTGAATAAAAATCAATCGGTTCCTGATTTTGTAAACGGTGGATTGGAAACAATCGGAATTCGCTTTTCCGACCATGAAATCACTCGTCGAATAATCCAAACATTCGGTAAACCTCTTTCAGGAACATCAGCCAATATTTCAGGAAGTTCCCCGGCAATAGATTGTCCTGATGTTTTACGAGAATTTTCAGAAGCAATTCCGTTGATTATTGACGGCGGCAAAACTAAATTTGCTCAGGAATCAACCGTACTCTCTTTAGCAGGAGTTAAACCTTTTGTGATAAGAGAAGGTGTAATTAAAATTAAAAATCTGGAAGATGTATTAAATATTAATTTATCTGATTAATAAAATTAGATTTCTATTGTTCCGACTTTGAGTTTTGCAATACTTATACATTTTTAGAATTTCATTCCGATAATTTCTATAATTCTTAATTTTTACTTATATTTGTATTCTTTTATTTTATTGTATTTATTGTATTTTCTGATGCTTGAAATTGAAGTTGAAATAATGAATCGTGCCGGTATGCATACCAGACCTGCGGCTTCATTGGTTAAGTTGTCTGCAAGCTTTAAGTCCGAAATTTTTCTGATTAAAGACGGCTTTTCGATTAACGCAAAAAGTATAATAGGAGTTATGACTCTTGCCGCCGCACAGCATACTAAGCTGATACTTAAGGTTGAGGGTGAAGACGAAAATAAAGCCGCAAAAGAAATTGCTGAACTTTTTAAAAATGGATTCGGTGAACTTTGATTTTTGTAGTCTGTTCACTTAGATTAACAAACTAAATCTCCAAAACAAGTTAATAATAAAATGGCAAATGAACTATTATTCAAAGGTATTCCGTCCTCTCCGGGACTAGCTTTTGGAGAAGTATTTGTAATACCTGCGGAATCTCTTATTGTTCCGGG
>JBAYGQ010000133.1:0-6623 GCA_041666585.1 Bacteroidota bacterium | reverse complement strand
AGGTATTGCAGGAATCACTCTGTGTTTTAACAAAAATTACAGCTTTTGCACCGTGGTCGCGGGCATTTGAAACTTTATACCGCAATTCTGCATACTCTTCAAATGACTTTACCTTGCTTTGTCCTTCAGCAGAATCTGCGAGAATAATCACAATTTTATTCTTGACATCGATTCCGCCGTAATCATCGTATGCAATATCGGGAGCTGTAATGCCATAGCCGACAAAAACAATTTCGCCGGACACAGTACCGTTGTCACTGAAACGCATCGGTTTCCAGTCGGATTCAAGTATCCATTTCTGAGTTATCGGTTTCAACATTTCCCGCGGAATACCTAATTTCAAAACAAGCTTTTCGATTTCCAGTTTATTGTTTTTTCCAAGAAGAAGTTTAGTTGAAATCTCGAAATTCTGATTATAACTACCGTTAAAAGGCAACAATCCTATACTTTTAAAATGATTTGATATTAGTTCTGCCGCTTTGATATTGCCCGGTGTTGCAGGAAATCTGCCTTCAAGCTCATCGGAAGCGAGATACTTAACAATAGACTCAATACGTTGTTGCGATTGCTCATTATTTATTTGCGCATATATCTGTATTGAACTAAAAAACAGAATTAATACCGCAATTAATCTGTAATTATTGATGCAAGATTTGAAACGACGCGTTATCATTCCAGTCCCCTGATTTGTATTTAAAAGATTATCAAAAAAGTATGTAAAAATAAGACTTTTTATTCAAATTATACAAAAATAGTTGTAATTATTTTCTTTTTTATAAAATAAATTAAGAAAAGGCTGTCCCGTTTATTTTCGTACAGGACAGCCTTTTTAGCTTAAAATAAAAGATTAAAATTTAATTAGGATTTTTTTCCTCATCCGCTTTTGTAGTCTTTTCTTCCAACCGTCTGTCGTCAGGTAAAATACTTGCATCGTAGCCTAAATCTTTGATAGTATTTACCATTTTATCAGTAGTTACATCATTTGTTTTGTATTTAATTGTAACTACCTTGTTATCAAGGTCCAGCTCTGCATCAGAAATTCCTTTTAAGCTTTTCAGGCTTGATTCAATGGAATTCTTACACATCCAGCTGAAAGCAGATGTTTTTATCTTGACTTCCTTTTCTGTCTGGTCGGCGGCTAATGCTACCGTTCCGCTAATAAACACGCACAATAATAGTGCGAGAAAAATTCTGAGTAAATTCTGTTTTTTCATCTATACCTCTGTTTGTTTTTTGTAAATAGGACTATAAAAACTTTTACGAAAAAAGTTAAAGAAAGTTTCAAAGTTTAATATATTACCTAACTTTGAAAATAGAATAATATATATAAATCTTTAAATTCTTTATTCACATCTTCCATCTTAATAGCTGTTGATAAGTTGAAAATTAAAGTTCGGTTCTTATAAACTGTTTATTTTTAATTTATCTAATAGATTAATATTCTCAGAATTATCTGTGGAAAACTGAAACAGAAATATTTTTTTGATTTATTTAAAAAGTCTAATCTGTGGAAAAAAATTAAACTCCAAATATTTTAAACAGGATTTAAACATAAATTGCAGATAAAATCTAACAATGTGGGAAACTGATGTGGAGAACCGTTCATATTACCTGAATAGTATAAGTAATCCCTTTAAAACGCAAAGTTGTAGATTCAATGATGTTTTCAACAACCATATTTTTTTTATACAACAAAAAATCACAATCCGATTCTGTCGGAAACTTCCCTCATGCCTTCGATAGTCAGAAGAATAAGGTCATCAAGCGCAACTCCGAGCATAGCCGCACCCTGTAAAATAACTTCACGGTTTGCACCCGCTGCAAAAGATTTTTCTTTCCATTTCTTTTTTACTGATTTTACCTCAAGATCTTTAACACTTTTGGATGGACGGACAAGGGCGCAGGCTGTTACCAAGCCTGTCAGTTCGTCAATTGCAAAAAGAGTTTTTTCTAATTCTGATAAAGGTTCAATATCAGAACATATTCCCCAACCATGTGAAAGTATGGCACGTATATATTCATGCTCCCAACCTGCATTTTCCAGAATTTGCTTAGTCATTGTGCAGTGTTGGTCAGGATATTGTTCATAGTCAAGGTCGTGAGCAAGTCCGATAGTAGCCCATTTATTTTCATCTTCACCTTTTTTTCTTGCAGCCAACCGCATTACCGCTTCTACCGAAAGAGCGTGATTAATCAGGGATTCGGACTTATTATATTGTAAAAGAAGTTCCCATGCTTCCTCTCTTGAAGGGATATGTGTTTCCATATTTTCCCTAAAAAATTAATAAACTATTTCAATAATATTCTAAATAAGAAAACGTAATTTAAAAAAATATTTTCCAAAGCTAAACTTATTATTTGCAAATCATAAAAATATTTTGTATTTATGTATTCTTAATATATATAACTATTATAAGTCGGCACAGAAAAATTTAAAGATTATTATAAATAAATTCTTGATTTTAAAATAATTGAATTATAAACTCATGGATTTTTATGAAATTTTTTAGTATTGATAATATTATAACTACTATATTCATTATACTTTTTTTAATGTTTCTGCCTATTTTTTTTGGTATAGACTTTTTGAATACGGTTCAAAACACAGTGCAGGATCTTAAAATTACTGACATGGTATTTTCTCAAATCAGGGATCAGAAAAATGAGCAGAAAGACACTAATATTGTTATCGTCAACATAGGCTATTTGAACAGAGCACAGGTTGCAGAACAATTAAATATAATCAACAGCTATTCTCCTAAGGTAATCGGAATAGATGTAATGTATTTTTCGGAAAAAACACCTGAAATGGATTTGCCGCTTGCAGATGCTCTTTCGAAAATTAAAAATTTGGTGATGGTAGGTAAGTTAGAGAGCAAATCTGATACTTCTGAAACATTCGATGATTTGCTATTGCCTGCCGAAAAGTTCAGACAAAATGCCAAAATCGGATATGCTAACTTTATTTTAGCACCCGAGGAGTTCCAGACTATAAGAGCTTTCAGCCCAAAAGAAAAATATAAGAATACACTGCAACTTGCATTCAGTTTGCAGATTGCTAAAATTTTCAATTCAAAAGCGGTTGAAGATTTTTTGAACAGGGATAATGAAACTGAAATTATTAATTTCAGACGAAATATTGATAAATACACAATTCTGGATGTAGATGATGTTTTTTTGAAGAAAGACAGTCTTCAATTTATAAAAGATAAAATAGTTTTATTCGGTTTTCTCGGTAAAACAGTTAATACAAAAATGAACGAGGACATCTTCTATACACCTATGAATCCTCAATATTTAGGCAAGGCATATCCGGATATGTACGGGATTGTTGTGCATGCAAATGCTATAACTATGATATTGCACAAAGACCAGATTAACGCATTGCCTGATATTTTAAGATTGTCGATTATCGGACTTTTAGCTTATTTTATTATGGCATTATTTTCCTTTATGCGAATTAAACTTGGAGAGTGGTACGAGTCTTTATCTTTATTGGTTCTGCTAATTGTTATGGCTTTTGTACTTTTTGTTATTCTGTATAGCTTTTACAGGTTCAATTATTTAATGGAAATCAAAGAAGTATTTTTAGTTTTTATGATTGCAGAAATGGTTTCAGAATCTTATCATGGTTCGATTAAGCCACTATCAATTGAAGGTTTCAAAAAAGTTAAAAATAAATATTTTAGAAAAAAAATTTCCGGTGATGAAATTCAAACACCGAAAATATTAGAATAGTATTTTAAAAAAGAGTTGTAAAAGATGAAATTTCTAAGAGCATTATTTAATTTAGACAGTTTTATGAGCACTCTGTTTGTATTTCTGTTTTTGTTAATTTTTCCTTTGCTTTTTAGCATTAGCTTTCTAGTGCCTTTTAAAAACTCTTTGATGGATTTTCAAATAACAGATGTTAACTACCAGAGCCTCCGTGTTCCTGAGGATGTTCTTGCTGATACAAACATAGTAATTATAAACACTACAGGCTTTTCCAATGCTGAATTGGCGGAACTCTTTGTAAAACTGAACGAAAGCAGTCCTGCAGTAATCGGTCTTGATAAAATTCTTAAAGCAGGGTATAATGATTCATCGGATATTGCTTTGGCAGGAGAACTTGCTCGTACTAAAAACCTTGTAATGACAAGTAAACTGTTTTATAATTCTGTTACAAAGAAGTATGATTCAATCTTATATTCAGATGGATTATTCCGTCAATACGGTAAATGCGGATTTTCTAATATCATGCTACGTGGAAATGTCAGGTTCGAAACAGTAAGGGAATTTGCTTCACATTTGGAAATCGGAGACTCTACTTATTTTTCTTTTGCCGCTATGATAACAATGTTTTTTGATAAAAAATCTTTTGAGATTTTGAAGCAAAGAGATAATGAAACAGAATTAATAGATTTTCGCGGTAAATTTGATAAATATTATTATACTGAAGCATCCTCGGTCATTAAAGATGAAGTTGACATAAACTTATTCAGGGGAAAAGTCGTTTTGCTTAGTGATGCAAACGCATTAGATTCAAATTTTATATTCGAAAAAAAGTTCTATACACCGTTAAATGAAAACACTACCGGTAGGGCGATTCCTGATATGTATGATATTGAAATTCAGGCGAATATTATTTCGATGATAATACAAAAAAATTATTTTAATTCCATTTCGTCTGTATTAGCTATAATTATTGCCTTTATTATTTGCTATTTAAATATGCAGTTGTACCGTTTCATGGAAAACAAAATTGAGAAATGGTACGAGCTATTAAGTCTTAGTTCTTTTGTAATAGAATCTTCGCTTTTGCTATTGATAGGTTACTATGTTTATCATAATTATATGTTTGAGTTAAAACTAAGCTATGTATTATTTACATTGATACTTTCAACAATGATATTTGAAGCGTACACTAAGTCTATTAAACCGTTATCAGTTGAGTTTATTAATAAATTTTTTAAGAGGTGATATTATGAAGAGATTAGTTTACTTAGTTTCTCTTTTGCTCCTTATCGTTTCATGGAGCAGTATGGTAGCAAAAAGCGAAGAATTCAGGGTACTTGCCGCAAAAGGCGAAACCCTTGTTCAAAGAGACGGAAAGGGGTCCTGGAACAAACTTAATACAGGAAACCAGCTATTTGCCAACGATAACATTAAGATTTCAAATAATGCTTATCTTGGCTTAGTTCACACCAAAGGCAGAACAATGGAGCTGAAAAAAGCAGGGACTTATTCTGCCGGAATCCTCGCAAAGGAATTGTCTTCCAAGAAAACTAAAGTTTCCGAACAATTAGCCAATTATTTAATGAAGGAAGTGGCAAACAAAGAATCAGACGGCAATTATAAAAAGAATATGGGCACTCCGGGTGCCGTTGAACGTGGTATGGAAACTGATGCTTCAGGACAAAAAATCAAATTAATCGCAAATTGTCCCCGCAGACTCAGCATTATGGGCAATACTGTTAATTTCTCATGGTCTAAAGCTACAGGAAAAGATGTTGTTTACGAATTTATTATTACCGATAGGTTCGACAGACAAGAATTTTCAACAAAATTGAAAGAAAATACTTTCTCGGTAGATGCCGAGGCACTTAAGCTTAGCAAAGATGTTTACTACTTCTGGAAAGTTAAAGTTAGTTCCAATGAAGAAATAAGGTCTGACGAAATCTGTTTTTCTTTCCTCTCGGCACAAAGAGCCGCCAGTATTAAAGAAACAGTTGCTTTGCTTAAAGAAGATATCGGTGAAGAAAATGCTCCTGCAAAAATTATTCTCGCAAAATTTTACGAGACAAATTATCTTCCAAATGAAGCAGACAAGGCATATCAGGATGCAATTAAACTTATGCCCGATATTGATGAGTATCAGGGTATGTACAAAGAATTTTTGCTCAGAACAAATTATTACACTAGTAAATAATTCTTTTTCAAAATTCAAAAATTTCAGGGGTTGTTTAATTAAAATATTGAACAATCCCTTTTGTTCTTAAAAGCAGATGATTATTTTCACTTTTCAATGCGTATTCTGGCATCTACAGCGACAATTGAGTCGCCATCCGCAAGAAGGGGATTTAAATCCATTTCTTTTATTTCAGGAGCAACTGTAACAAGATAAGATAAATTTACCAGAATTTCCGCAAAAATTTCTTCTTTTATAGGGGCTTTTCCTCTTACACCCGAAAACATTTTATATGCTTTTAAATTCCGAATCATTCTCAGTGCTTCGTCTTTTGTAAGAGGAGCAAGAGCAAAAGAAATATCTTTAAGCACTTCTACATAAATTCCTCCCAAACCGCATAAAATCAAATGTCCGAAGTCTTTTTCATACTTTGCACCTGCGAAAAGTTCAACACCTGAAATCATCTTTTGCATTTGAACGGCAACAGCATCTTTTAATTTCATCAATTTATTAAATTCAAATTCGACTTCTTCGATGGTTTTAATATTAAGGGACACTCCGCCTACATCGGTCTTATGAACTGGTCCCACAACTTTCATTACAAGCGGAAACCCGAATTGAACTGCAGTCTTTTTTGCTACATCTACATTCGTTACAACAGCTTCTTCTGCTACCGGTATGTTTGCTGAAATCAACAATTCTCTTATCATTTCGGGACGAAGATAACCTGAGT
>JBAYGQ010000132.1:0-6650 GCA_041666585.1 Bacteroidota bacterium | reverse complement strand
GGATTGAGCAGCGGAAGCTATACAATCATAATTAAATCAGGTGATTTGATGCAGAAGAAACAATTCCAGGTTGTCAAATAATCCTTTATTAAAAGGATGTGATATTTTTCAGAAGGGCTGTCCTAATTCAGGACAGCCCTTTCTGTTTAAAAACCATGTTAAATTTATATTATTTAAATATTATGAAACAGACATTATTTTTCTTAATGCTATTCACTTGGTTTTTATTTGCAATTAATACAACCAAGGCTAACCTGATTTCAGCAAGCTCCGAAAATTATACAAGTTATCTTTATACGCGTGTAGAAGGCGATACTCTCTATCTTGCACCCGGTAATTATACTAATAATTTAACATTAAAAAATCTCAACGGTACTTCAGATAAACCGATTGTTATTACAGGAAATGGGAATGGTACTGTTTTTCAGGGACAATCCTGCTGTAATACAATTAGTATTACACAATGTTCTTATCTTATAATTAAAAGCCTAAAACTTGACGGTCTTAATCAGGAAGTTGATGCGGTAAAAGCAGAAGGGACTGCCGGTAATTGGGCTCATCATATTACGCTGGAACATCTGAATATCGTTAATTACGGTGCGTCGCAGCAAAATGTAGGAATAAGTACAAAATGTTCAGCCTGGGATTGGATAATCAGAAAAAATATTATTATCGGTGCAGGAACAGGTATGTATCTAGGGAACTCTGACGGTAGTAAACCGTTTGTTAATGGCGTTATCGAATATAATTATGTTGCTAACACAGTTGGGTATAACATTGAAATCAAACATCAGTTAAACGGAGTCCGGGATGATTTTGCCGGAACTGCTCTAAATGGGAAAACAATTATACGACATAATGTTTTTACTAAAAATGAAAGTTCTTCAACCGGTGGTAGCGCAAGACCAAATCTATTAGTAGGAGGTTTCCCTTTAACAGGGTGGGGTTCAAATGATTATTATGAGATTTATGGGAACTTTTTTTATAATAATCCGGTTGAAGCTTTATTCCAGGGAACCGGGAATTTGATGTTGTATAATAACATTTTTGTAAATCATTTTAATCCTTCAGGCTTCAGAGCTGTATATATAACTCCTCAAAACGGTGTTAATCCGCAAGATGTAAAAGTATTCCACAATACAATCTGGGCAAAAAACTCTTCAGGAGGGATTCGGTTGTATAATCACAATCCAAACTATCATCAATACTGTTATGGAAATGCTGTATTTTCTCCGTTGCCGATTACAAATTTCTCTGACACATTGCATAACATAACAGACAGTTATTCAAATGCAAAAAATTATATACTTTCAGCCGATACAGACATTTCAAAGTTAGATTTATACCCGCTTAGCGGAATACTTACAGGAACAATAACACCAAATAAATTGTTCACAAACATTACTTTGTGGGACAAAGATTTTAACGGCGATTCTTATGATTGGTCTTATCGAGGTGCTTATTCAGGCAGTTCAATTAACCGAGGATGGCATTTGCAGTTAGATACAATGCCGACACAATCAGAGCCAATTTCATCGGTAAATAGTTTATTTCATCAATCAAATATTGAAATTTACCCTAATCCGGTTAGAACTACCTTATATGTAGATATAAATGATATTATACCTGTTGAAATTGATATTTACAATTTATTAGGAGAAAAAGTAATTTCATCAGGATTAATTGTATCTCAAATCAGTATTGATTTTTCGGAAAAACCAAACGGCATATACATCATGATAATTAAAAAAAAGGAAATTGTTAATACTAAGAAAATAATTAAAGTAGAAGATTAATGAAAAGCAGGTTGGAAAGTAAATGCTCGTTTACTTTCGGAATTATCAGGTGAACAGATAGATATTTTATAAGTTACCGGAGGAAGTGACCCGTTAGCATTTTCAGCCCATTCTATAAGCTTAATCATAGTATCAGAGTGCATCTGCTCGTTCAAACCTATATTAATTAGTTCTTTATTTGATTTAATTCTGTATAGGTCAATATGCATTATAGGAATATCAACACCTTTTTTTCTGCCGTTATATTGATTGATAATAGTAAATGTCGGACTGTTTACAATTTCTTCGACTTTAAAGAAATTACATATACCTTTTATGAATTCTGTTTTGCCGGTACCAAGGTCTCCGGATAGTGCAACAATATCTCCGGGTTTAAGCTTGTTGGCAAATTGAGAACCTAAGGTTAAGGTTTCTTCTATACTCTTTGTAATAATTGTTTCATTTTCCATAATCAAAAATACGAAAAAATATATTAAAATTACTATTGTTATTATATATGTAGCTAAATAGGCATATTTGAAAAATACTGTCTGAAAATCAAGTACAGACCTGATTTTTAAGAATATGAATCTTCATTTTTAATGGAATGACTATTAATCTACTTCAAATATATCTCGGTCTCCGTCGGAACGTTTTTCACGTTTGAGCTTATAATCATTGAACTTATATGTAATACCCAGATATGCGACTCTGGATGCCCTTTTACGCTCCGAACTAATATAAAAATTCTTACTATAACTTTCAGAATTATGTCTCATTGTATTAAAAATATCGCTCAACCTAAAATTAAATGAAAGATTATCGTCAAAGGTACTGAGTTTAATTCGAAGGTCAGCCGAATACATTTTCTGCATTTTTCCCTGAGGAAAAACCGAAGGAGAATTGTACCAGCCTGATAATTGAATTTCAAGAGTTTTGTTTATACTTAAAAATGTATTGAATTTTGCATTCCAGTTGTATGAATTAGCAGATAAATCAATAGAATCAAAGCTTCCGTGTACTTCAGAGCGGAAATAACTTAAACTTCCGTCCATTCGCCACCATTTTGTAAGATCTCGCTGAACTGTAAGTTCAAGACCATAATTCTTTACATTGGCAATATTTTGGGGTTGGGAAAAAGTTACATTGCTATCAATCAACTTTCGAACATCCTCAACTGAGCCGTCATTTTGTCTGTAAAAAATATTGGATGAAATTATTGTTGTGGATAAAAGCAAAGTATGTCCTATTTCAAATGAATTAATATATTCAGGATTTAAATCGGGATTTCCGGATTCTAAATTCAAAGGGTCGTCATAATCTATAAAAGGGTTAAGTTCTCTGTAATTCGGGCGGTTTATTCTGCGTGAATAGCTTAATTGAAACGACTGCATAGAACTGAAATCAAATTTTAAATGAGCGGTAGGAAATAAACTTGTATAAGATTTATTATTTTGAATATTCAGAGTTTTCTGGTCGGATTTGGTTTCAGTATATTCAGCCCTTAGCCCTAACTGATAACTGAATATACCGGATTTATCGGAAAACATTCCATATACCGCAAAAATACTTTCTCCGTAAACAAAATGATTTGTTTTATTTGCGTCATTGTACCAAATTGTACCTGTAGAATCTCCATTTTCGTATCTATAGTTCATATCTGCCTGTCTGAATGTAGTTTTCCATCCTGTTTCAAGTCTGCTGTCTGTTTCAAATGGTAAACCGTAATCCATTTGAGCGGTTAAATTATAATTCTGATTATTGGAATTGGTTCTTTGATAAGAAAAAGGATAATCAGCCTGAATAATTGAATGTGTCGAATCAATTAAAAAAGGTTCTTGTCTATAAGCCTCACTAAAATCCCGCCATGCCGGAGAATAAAAGATATCTGCAGTTAGTTCATGCATTTTTTTTCCGAGTGTCCATTTATATCCGAGTGAATAGTCAAAACCATGGTTAGGGAACTGCTCATCGCTTGTACGCTCGTAATAATTGTAGAGTTCTTTGCTGTTGTTCAGATAATAATATTTTAAAAATTCATCGCTGTTTCTTTGACCGAAATTGTATAGTGCGGCTAATGTGATTGTATGATTGTCAAAAAGTGTGTAGTCAACTCCGATTTTAAAGTTGTTGAAATTTCCGTTTCGGCGGAAATCCGAATTTTGATTAAGATAGAATGTTGAGTCCTGATAAAAGTTTTCCTGATTAGAGTTACCGGTTCCTGTCATAGCAAACCAACGGGAACTGTAATTAATAAAGAAATTGAAGCCATCGGTACGCAGGTTAAGATTAAGCGAAGTATTGTATTTGTCGCCTGTACCCACATTAACAGATGCCATACCGTTAAAACCCGCAGACTTTTCTTTTTTCATAACAATATTAATTATTCCCGACATACCTTCGGGATTGTATTTAGCTGAAGGATTAGTCATTATTTCAATTCGCTCAATAGAAGAAGCCGGTAACATATCAAGTATCTCGGCAGAGGACATTCCTGAAGGTTTTCCGTCAATTAATACCTGCACATTCTGACTACCCCGCAGACTGACATTGCCGTCAATATCAACAGAGACAGAAGGTATTGTACGCATTACATCAACAGCGGAACCTCCCATTGAAGCTATACTTTTTTCGACGAAAAATATTTTTTTATCAACTGAATTCAGCATCAGTTCTTTTTCTGCTGTTACTTCTATCCCTTCGGTACTAACAGACTTAGATTCCAATTTTATCTGAGGGAAACTGAATGTAGATTTTTTCTCGGAAATCAGAATCGGTCTGTATTCGCGTTCCCGGTAACCGATATAGCTGATTCGAAGATAGTAATTGCCTGCTTTAATATTTTTTAATTCAAAATTACCGTTTCTATCAGAGTATTCACCGGTTTCAACAGTTGAGTCCGAGTAACGAAAAAGTGCTACTGAAGCCCCTATAACAGGTTTTAAAGAATCTGCATCAACTATTCTACCTTTAATAACACCTTTTATGTTATCGCTTTTGTTTTCGATTTGAGCTAAACTATTTTGAGTCAGTGCTGAAAAACAAATAAATATCACAAAAAATATTCCGCTCATCATTTGCAACATATATTTTCCCTGCTAATAATTTTCAAATGAACTATGACGTTATTCTTTGAAATTAATTTAGATAATTTTTTTCTGGAATTAAAGTTTAAAAGTAAGAGTAGAGTATTTTGCTCTTACCGAAAGTAGTACAATCTTAAATTATTCCTATAATTGCATAAATTTGATAATTACTTGTTTTTTTAATTTTATCATAATACTTTTTTTCTATAATTTTGTCTTTAATATTTAGTTAATTAAGGTATTTTCTATTTTAAATTAAGATAAATAAAATTCAAATGCAGTTTTGTGATTTATTTGCTACAAAAAAAACCAAGTATAAATGCCGGGAGTCAAAGAAAAACGTATTCATTTATGTTAGAAATGGAGTTTGTTAATGAACAAAATAGTATCTGCAAGATTTCTCGCACCTGAAATTAAGTTGTTTCAGATTGAAGCCCCGAAAATAGCCTTGAAACGCAAAGCCGGGCAATTTATCATATTGCGTGTACATCCGGAAGGTGAACGCATCCCGCTTACAATTGCCGATTCAGACACATCGGACGGTACGATCACAATTATTGTTCAGGGTATCGGTAAAACAACAAAGCATCTCAATACTTTAAATGCGGGTGATTATATTCAGGATTTGGTGGGTCCTTTGGGTAAGGCTTCTCATATTGAGAATTTCGGAACTGCTGTCAGTATAGGCGGAGGCGTAGGTACAGCTATTGCATTTCCGACAGCAAAAGCACTTAAGGAAGCCGGTAATCATGTAATAAGTATCATCGGCGGCAGAAGTAAAGAATTTGTGATTCTTGAAGATGAAATGAGAGCCGTCTGCGATGAAGTCTATCCTACGACAGATGACGGTTCTTACGGTTTCCACGGATTCGTAACTCAGAAACTTCAGCAAATAATTGACAGCGGTACTAAAATAGATTTTGTTCTTGCGATCGGTCCTATACCGATGATGTCGGCTGTAGCGAAAGTAACCAAGCCATACGGCATCAAAACTGTTATCAGTCTCAATCCTATTATGGTTGACGGAACAGGTATGTGTGGAGGTTGCAGAGCGGTTGTTAATAATAAAACGGTATTCGTATGTGTTGACGGTCCGGAATTTGACGCCGCAGAAGTTGATTTCGAGATACTTACTAAACGCAATAAGATGTATTTGCCTCAGGAGAAAAAATCACTCGAACATTTTTGTAAGTTGGACTTACTTGCTAAAGAGGTAGAAAATGGATGAACTGACAAATAAAGATAGAATGCAGATAAAAAGACATCACATGCCCGAACAGGAGCCAAATGTCAGAAATAAAAATTTCTTTGAAGTTAACCTTGGTTATGCAATCGAAATAGCTAAGGAAGAAGCAAAGCGTTGTATCCAATGCAAGAATAAACCCTGCATTTCGGGATGTCCCGTTAGTGTTGACATTCCCGGATTCATCAAGAAAGTAGAGGAAGGTGATTTCAAAGCCGCCGCTACGATTCTGAAAAGAGATAATGCCCTGCCCGCAGTTTGCGGAAGAGTCTGCCCGCAGGAGGAGCAGTGCGAAAAAGTATGTACTGTCGGAAAGAAAAACGAATCTGTTGCAATAGGTTATTTAGAGCGGTTTGTGGCGGATTGGGAACGCAATACAATAGGTTTACAAAAACCTGAATTAAAACCTAAGACAGGTAAGAAGGTCGCAATAGTTGGCGGAGGTCCCGCGGGACTCAGTTGTGCGGGTGACCTTATTCAGATGGGGCACGATGTTACGGTGTTCGAAGCTTTGCATGCAATCGGCGGAGTGCTGTTATACGGTAT
>JBAYGQ010000131.1:0-6653 GCA_041666585.1 Bacteroidota bacterium | reverse complement strand
TTTAATTTTCTCTTTTTTTTCCATTACATTTTTCAATAATTAAAAAAATATTTCAAAAGAGTATTATTTCTAAATTTTAGCTATCAGTGCAAAGTATTAACTTAAAAAAAACTAATAAAATATGTGACTACCATGCAATGACCCAAAAAGAAGTGGGACAGCTAATGCAAATAGCATATATAGTAAAACGATGATTGTGCCTATTCTTTTTTGTTTCTCTGTTTCATGAATAAATTCTGCAATATATCTTTTATACCTTTTTTTGTAAAGTAAAAAAAGCAAACAAATTCCGAACCAAATTAAAGCTATTATGTAATAATATTGACGGTGTGACAACATATGACCGGACAACAGATATGAATAATTTGTATTAGCTATTTGGTCAAAAACATCAATCAGACTTCTTAATAGTAAAAAATGAATTAACATATATGCAGTCATAGCAGCAAATTCTGAAACTCTTTTGGAGTCATTCGGATTTAAATAGATTATCCATGAATATTGTTTATAAAATACATATCTCCAGAATTTGAATATTTTTAATCCTTTTTTCATTCTTCTCTTATCTCGAAGTTGAAAGTATCTAAAATAATTTAACCGCAAAGTACGCCAAGTTAAGATAGAGTTTCGCAAAGTTCAAGAGAAACCCCCTGCCCCCTTTGAAAAATGGGGTAAGAGCAAAACAAATTTCAATTCAGAATTCAGCATTCAGAATTCAGCATTTCTAAAACGGAGTCCACACAAAACTTGCAAATGGTATAAACAATGGCGTTGTCAAAACGGTAAAACCGAAATCTGCCGAGAAGTTTGTGTTGCATAGCCTTAAACCGAGTAAAACTCCCGAATCTGTCGGCTTCACGACGTTGCTGTTCCAGATTTCCCCGATTACGTGCAGGTCCTGACGGAACGGAAGTTTTGTGTCAAGTCCGAGTCCTATTCCGAATGCACCGTCTTCATAATTCATAAGCAGAGCGTTTTGCGCAAAATTCAAAATATAAGAATCCTGCGAGCCTCCTTTGTAAAACACCATTCCCGACAACTCCGAGCGGCTCATCTCGACAGTTGTAACACCGTAAAAATGCACCAAACGGTTATTGTGGTTCAAAAAAGTCATATTGCCGCCGAGAGCAAAAGAAACTTTTCTTGCTACCGATTCGAACTCCACAGAGCCTAAAGATACTTTGCCGTCAATAACAGAAACCTGCTGACGCGAAGCTATTCCCGGAATAAAAGACCTTCCCGCTGTTACTGACAATATATCCGAAATACCGATTCCTGCATAAAGAAAACCGATTTCAAAAAAGCCGATAAAATGATTTCCGCTTATAGGATTTGCCGTCGGCAGAAGAAAAACTCTGTGATTATGGCGGTTTGTAAGGGCTGTCGGCATAATTTCGACAATCTGATTTGCAAAAACAAGTGCGCTTCCGATTGCAGTTTTAAATTTTATTCCCGCTCCCTCTTCAGGGTCCTGAACGTTTTCTACTACAAAACCTGTGATTACATCTCCGTTTTTCAGGCGGATTGAATACTCAACATCTTTACTCGGCATAATGTTTTTAAGAATATCATCTGCGGCAAAAGACTGAGCAAATGCACCGATAAAGACAATCAGGAAAATTAATTTTTTCATTTTAATCACTTAATTTATTGAAATATGCAAGCTGTCCGCAGGCGGCGGCAATATCGGCACCGCTGGAAGAGCGGATAAAAGCCGGTATATTTAATTCTTCAAGCAATGCCTTAAATATCTTATATTTTTCCGTTGAAGCAGGTTTTAGTGCGGCGGCAAAAAGTTTCGGTTTTACAAAGCTTATATCATTGAACGGAATCAGATTAACTTTCGATTCCACTTTCCTTGCGATTTTTGCAAGACGTTTGCAGTCTTCCAAAGTGTCGTTTATTCCTTCGAACATAATGTATTCAAATGTAATCGGCAGTTTCGATGCTTTATAAAAATATTCGCAGGCTTCAGTGAGCATGCTCAGGTTCCACTTTGCGGAAGCAGGGACAATCTGGCTTCTGTGAGTATCTGTGGTCGCATGCAGGGAAATCGCAAGCTTTACACCTGTCTTCTCATCTGCAAGCTGATATATTTTAGGAACTATTCCTATTGTCGAAACCGTGATTTTTGCAGGTGAAATAACCTTTCCTTTCAGCTCTGTAAGATTTCTTATTGATTTCAGAACATTGTCAAAATTGGCTAAAGGCTCACCCATACCCATAAAAACAATGTTTGTAATAAGAGAACTTGTTGTGTTTTGTGCCAGGAAATACTGGTCAATTATTTCGGCGGGTGTAAGATTCCGCTCATATTTCAGCTTTCCTGTGGCACAGAAAGGACAATTAAAACTGCATCCCACCTGTGAGGAAACGCAAAGAGTATAAGTTTTTTCATATCTTTTGCCTTTTCCCGGAATCAGCACGGTTTCTACCGATTTGCCGTCAGAAAGTTCCATAAGAAATTTTACGGTTTTATCGTTGGATTCTGATTTCTGAGCGATTTTCAGCGAATCAAATTCAAACTTATCCTCAAGAAGAGTCTTTAAATCTGCAGGAATGTCGCTCATACTCTTGAAATCGCTTTTACGATTTTCGTAAATCTGTCGGTATATCTGCTTAGCTCTGTACTTAGGCTGTCCCTCGGAAAACATAAGATTTTCGATTTCGAATAAGGAATAATTTTTGATGAACTCTTTCATAAGCCGTAACTTTAATCTTATATAACTCACATTACTCAAGATTTCAAAAAAATTCTGAATTCTGAATTCTGAATTCTGAATTATTTTTTTTGTTAAATTACTTTCAAAATTATAAACAATAATAGTAGTGATTATTTAATGCAATTCTTGAATTTATTATGAATAATTCAGAAAAAATAATCTTTAAATATAATCTGATTTTTTCAAAAAAACACATAGTTTGTTTTCTTAATTTAAAATTCTAATTGTAAACTACAATTATTTTTCTAAACGATTTCTTTTCCCCTTCATTCAGAATTCAGCATTCAGAATTCAGAATTAAATTTCTCAGCAAAAAAAGATTTTACTTAATTTCAGTTATAATATAAAGTTTATTAGCTTGTTCGGAACAAATATAACTTTCCTGATTTCCTTGCCACCGATAAACTTTTGGACATTCTCGTCTGCCAAAGCCGCTTCTTCAATTTCTTCGCGGGGTGTGTCCAAGCCGACCTGCAACTTCTGACGGATTTTGCTCGCTACCTGAATCACAAATTCAATTGTCATTTTGGTTGCTTTTTTCTCGTCGTAATCGGGGAAAGGTTCAT
This sequence comes from Bacteroidota bacterium, assembly GCA_041666585.1. Lineage (GTDB taxonomy): Bacteria > Bacteroidota > Ignavibacteria > Kapaibacteriales > UBA2268 > JBAYGQ01. Next base: position 3,364 of record JBAYGQ010000131.1, on the reverse strand, counting down.
GGACGATTGATTTTTTATGTCCCAGTATTTGCCACAGTTCTTCTGCAATATGCGGTGCAAACGGAGCAAGGCAAAGCACGAATTTCTCCATCGCCTCTCTCGGTTTGGCATCATTTTTCATAAATTCATTAACAAAAATCATCATCTGAGAAACCGCAGTATTAAAATGCAGGTTCTCAATATCTTCGCCGACTTTCTTAATTGTACTGTGCAGGACATACTCTTCCTCCGGTGTCAGAGGTTTATTTACGACCGAATTGAGCAGGACACCGTTCTCGTCTGCAATCATTCTCCATAATCTGTTGAGGAAACGGTTCACGCCTTCTATTCCGGTGGTTGACCAGGGCTTTGAATCCTGTAAAGGTCCCAGAAACATCTCGAAAATTCTTAGAGAATCGGCACCGTATTTTGCTACTACAACGTCAGGATTGATAACATTTCCCAAAGACTTCGACATCTTCCGTCCGTCTTCACCTATTATCAAACCTTGATGGAACAATTTATAGAAAGGCTCTGTGGTTGAGACATATCCGTAATCGAACAGTACTTTGTGCCAGAATCTTGCATAAAGCAAATGCAGAACGCTATGCTCGGCACCGCCGACATATAGGTCAACTCCTTTGGGAGAGAGCCAGTAATTCTCTTTTTTAATATCGCAGAAAATATCGGAATTTTCCGGGTCAATATAACGCAGATAATACCAGCAGGAGCCTGCCCATTGCGGCATTGTGTTTGTCTCGAATCTTGCTTTTTTACCTGTTTTTTTATCAATAAAATTCACCCAGCTATCTACCTTGGCAAGTGGGGACTCCCCTGTTCCCGAAGGTTTGAAATCAGATACTTCGGGCAAAAGTAAGGGCAATTCGTCTGCATCGAGTGAGCGTTTAGTGCCGTCTTCAAAGTACATTACAGGAATCGGTTCGCCCCAGTATCTTTGACGCGAAAATAACCAGTCGCGCAGTTTAAACTGAATTTTCCTTGTACCGATTTTCTTTGCTTCAAGCCAGTTGATAATAGTTTCCTGTGCCTGAGTAGTAGGCAGATTATTCAATGAAACTTCACTGTTTGCAGAGTTACATCCGATTCCGTCTTCGGTAAAAGCCGTAGCCTGAATATCGGTTGCTGAGCCGTCAGTAGCCGCAACAACCTGTAATATCGGCAGTTTGTATTTAAAAGCAAATTCATGGTCTCTTTCATCATGTCCGGGAACAGCCATAATAGCGCCTGTTCCGTAATGACCTAGCACATAATCTGCAACCCATATCGGAATTTTCTCTCCGCTTGCGGGATTAACTGCATAACTACCGGTGAAAACACCGCTTTTATCTTTACTTAATTCAGTTCTTTCGAGGTCGGTTTTAAGTAAAGCATTATGTATATAATTCTTTACTTCCGCTTCTTTATCCGCCGCTATCAATTCTTCCACAAGAGGATGTTCGGGTGCAAGCACCATATAGCTCGCTCCGAAAACCGTGTCGGGTCGTGTTGTGAAAACAAGTATGCTTTCATTTTTTCCGTCAACTTTGAATAATATCTCTGCTCCTTCGCTTCTGCCGATCCAGTTCTTCTGCATTTCCTTGGTAGAGTGAGGCCAGTCAAGAAAATCAAGGTCATCGAGCAAACGCTGGGCATATTTTGTAATACGAATCATCCACTGACGCATCGGTCTTTTCTGTACTTCGTAACCTTTTTGACGCCATTCTTCACATTCTTCGTTCGCAAGTACAGTGCCGAGTTCTTCGCACCAGTTAACCGGAATCATAGATATAAAAGTCAATCGCCGGCTGTCTTTGTAATCTTCAATCTCTTTAGTATCTTTCAAATCTGCTGGTATAGGCAGTTCTTCAATCGGTCTTGCTTTTAGTTGCTCTTCATCGTACCAGGAATTATAAATCAGCAGAAACATCCATTGAGTCCATTTATAATAGTCCGGTGTCGTAGTGTTCACCATACGCGACCAGTCGTAACCCAAACCGAGCATTTTCAACTGTCTTGTGAACACAGCTATATTCTTTTTCGTAGCAACATTCGGATGAATACCGGTCTGCATACTGTATCGCTCTGTCGGCAAGCCGAAAGCATCGAAACCCATGGGATGCAAAACATTAAAGCCTTTCATTTTCTTGTATCTGCCGATAATATCGGATGCCGTATAACCTTCGGGGTGTCCGATGTGCAATCCTGTACCGCTCGGATAGGGGAACATATCTAAAACATAATATTTTGGTTTCGAGAAGTCGTCTAATGTCTTGTAAATCTCATTATCATCCCAATAATTCTGCCATTTTTGTTCAATCGTTTTAAACGGATAAGATGCCATTACTATAACTTATGATTTATAAATAAATACAGATTACAAATTTACGAAATAATCAGTAATTTCTTTTAATTCATAACTCCTCTCCACTGTTGCCCTAATTCCATATAATTAAACATTATATTAAGAGAATTCCCAAATAATTATATAGTCAAAGGAAATAAAAATTTTGGTTTTTCTTTATAAGATGTCTATTTTTGTAGTTCTTAAAAGGTGCCATGGCCGAGTGGTTAGGCTGAGGTCTGCAAAACCTCCCACGTTGGTTCGATTCCGACTGGCACCTCATTTTTATGTTTTTTATCACTTATTAATATATATTTTTTATGGCAGGATCTACCTCAGACTTAAGACCGGGAGCCGTTATTAACTGGAACGGCGAATTATGTGTCGTATTGGAATCGGAGCATCGTACCCCCGGCAACCTTCGCGCTTTTTATCAGGTTAAAATGCGTAATATGAGAAGCGGCAAGCTTTCCGAAAACCGTTTCCGTTCCGGAGAATCTATTGAATTTATCCGAGTTGAACGCAGAAACTATCAATTCCTGTATCGCGACGGTAATAACTTGATGTTTATGGAACCTACTACTTACGACCAGATACCCGTAGAAGCCGAGAAAATCGGTTCTTCAATAAATTTCTTAAAAGAAAATCAGGAAGTTCAGCTTTCGTTCCACGATAACCTTGTATTGGATGCAGAATTGCCGCCACACGTTAATTTATTAGTAACACATACAGAACCCGGCGTTAAAGGTGATACTGCAACCAACGTACTGAAACCTGCTACTTTAGAAACCGGTGCTACAGTACAGGTACCCTTATTCATTAACGAAGGTGACAGTGTCCGTGTTGACAGCAAGACAGGTGCTTATGTAGAAAGAGTAAAAGAATAAATTTTTCCTGTTTCCAAATTGTATAAAGAATCTTTTCCCAATTATTTAGGGGCAAAAATGGATTTAAATTATTTTAAAAAAGTACTTAAAATCTTCGATGAAAGTTCCCTGACAGAGCTTCTCGTAGAAGAAGAAGGAATCAAGCTTAAACTATCCA
>JBAYGQ010000130.1:0-6676 GCA_041666585.1 Bacteroidota bacterium | reverse complement strand
TCTTAAGATGATGATCAATTGGATCAGCAACAAGAGAAGAATCAAATAAAGTCGGGTCGGGTCGGTTACCACAAGCTCCTTTTTTATCTTTGTTGAGTTCATCAGTCATCACATACCTTACAAAGCCAGATTTTATAGCAGATGCAGGAAGCATATGATTTCCATTTTTCATCTTCAAATCGGTAAGTTCATAGCTCAAAGAAGAGATAATATTACTTGACCATATAACAGCTTGTGCACTTATACGCTCCCCCTTCCAAGCAGTTAATTTATTTTTTAGAACAACTTTTATCTGAGGCACAGTTGATTTCTCATATCTGGTATTCGTTGAACCCCATGAAATATAGGTTCCTTTCACATGTGACCACTGCTTTATATCTGGTAATTTTGTATCCGGAAGTTCAGAATATGTTGATTTTTGAATGCACTCTTTCCCAATATCGCTTTGAGCATAAGCGCTGAAACCAAGATTACAGAAAAAGATAATACCTAAGCACAATCTTATTTTATTCATCATTTTATTCAAATATTTTCAACTGTTATTTTCTAATACAGCGAATTGAAAGTCCACCACTTCGACTATAAGCAGGAACATCTACCCCCTTTGCAACAATATTTACAAGAAAAGCATTTCCTTTATTTGAGGAAGTATTCGTCCAGAAACGGGCCAATTTGTCTTCATTTTTAATCAACCCATCAGCTCCCGATCTATATCCGGCTAAAGGTATTTTTAAGTTAGAATTATATGCAGATTTAAAATCAGTAATTTTCTCTTCTGAGATGACGTATTCCCATTCTTCTTTAGATGCTAACCTCCATTTCTTTCCAAGTGCCTGCCGACATGGATCACATCTATTATATTCATCGACATACTCAGCTTTAGAATTGCTCCATAAATCCTGATCTGTACCTTGAATCCACCAGTATCCAGTGACTTTCGGGTGAGCAAGAAATTTATTTTCAGCATTTTTAGTCAATGCTTTAGGATTATTCGGATTAGCAATTGTATTTAGGGAAATTGGAGCATTAAGTCTATTTTCATGTCCATCCATCCATCTACCCCATGCATACAAATCGCCATAGGCAGTCTTGTCGGTCATACTTGATGCTACATTATCGGAACCAAGATTTTGCTGTAACCAAATATCTCCATCGGCGGCACGGACAGTGGTATATGTTACCGTTTGATTCTGATAAATAAAAGTAACTTTCCCTGTGGAACCAATATCTTTCAGTGGAAGTTGTTCATTTGAACTTATTTCTTTGGTTGACTTACAATTATACAGGAAAATTACAGTCAATAACATTAGCGAGAATTTGAACTTACTTTTCATCTTCATTATAATTTTTGTTTTTTTATTTTAATGCATTAGGGATATAGTTTCTGAAATTCTCCAGGCGACCAAATGTAATTCTGTTTGAATTGTGGTAATTATTTGCACCGTTATATGCTGTCCGGGATAAATAGATGATATCTTCACTATCAAACTGCCAATCAGGATATTGAAAACCTGTACTTTTTACTGACTCAACAAAAGGCAATCCCTGATTATCTTCCATAAGTGTTTTAGCAAACACCCAATTCCTGAGATTTTTAGAAACATATAAAGATAAAATATTCCTTTGAGCAGGATAGGATGGATTGGTATTGTTATTTGTCAGCATAAAAAATAGTCCTGTTTTCTGATCTTTCCGAATAAGGAACTTACTCATACCTCCGGGAAGAGTAATAAAATTATCAGGATTAAAACAAGTGTTTTTTCCGTCATCCTGTATCGCAATCAAAGCTCCTCTGTCCACAAAAGGGGTAGAATTTACTCTCAAAACATCCCAGAGTTCTCCATTATGTCCTTCAACAACGTTACCTTCAATCCAGCCTGTGGTGTTTCGTGAACCCTCTGGATCTTTACTTGTATCATAAGGCACTTCTGAACTTTTTAACCAATTTGAAGCGTTCAACAAATCATCCTCCACGCCGGCAGATATTACAAATGCGTTGTAACCTCTCATTCCTGGCAAAAAAGCAGTTAAATTTTCAAATGCTTTATATATACGTCCATTATGTATAACTACCGGGGTTGGCGCACAATGATACAATGGATTACGCCCATCAATACCATCATCAAGCAGCACACCGGTTTTAGAACTTTTTGGCTGCGTCCATGTTGCTCCATTATCGGTAGACTTCATAATCACTATACTACGAAACGTTACTCCTGCAGATGTTCCGAGAATATAGACGTTCTCTTTATGTGTAAATAATGTTCCCCAAAACATTCCTTTCAGATCAGTCAGGTGACTCCATGAAAGACCATTATTTTTCGATAAATATATGGAAGTGACGTTAGAAGTACTTTGCTTCCCAAAATAGTCAAAACTAACCAGAATGTCCCCATTAGTTAATTTTACAAGGCTCGGACTACCTAAATAAATTCCTGTTTGCGGATCTTGCCATTTAACCTCACTAATCCATAGTGATGGCATCTGAGATTCATCACAAGCTATATTTAATGGAATAAATATCCATAATAGAATTAATAAATGACGAAATAATCTCTTATAATTCATGATATATTATTTATTAAAAATTCTTAAGGTTCTATGTTTAATTCGATTTCTTTAATTGTCTCCTTCCGGTCGTTTGCATTCATATTTACTGAAATAAAAACAACTTTATAGATTCCTGGTTTTGTATAAGAATAGGTATAAGTATTGATTCTTTTGTCACTCAATCCTTTTATGGACACTCCCCAATCTGGACCGACATAACTGTTCTTAACAAATTTAATTTGTTTACTAATAGCCCAGTCTTCAGTTTCTGCTGTTTTATTAGTAACATTTCCTCTGAATTCAAGCCAGGTAGACGTAATCGAAGCTCTTCCAGTTTCTTTGTTCGGGGTAGAAATCAAACTCCATTCAAGAGAAGTATGGTTATATAGAGGTGTTATACCAACAATGCTTTCCGCACTTATTGAAAATCCTCTGATCCGGTTTAAATTAGCTGTTCCATATACTGTTTGATCTTTTACTATCTGTCTGACAGCAACATAAAGTTTCACTGAGTCCTTATCTTGCAACAACTCGGAAATATCTTTCAAACCAGTACTAACAAATAACCTTGTTTCCTGTGATTTCAACATTTTAAATTTATCTGATATATCAATCCAGTTTGCAGCCTTTATTTGATCAATATTATATACCCCTGAGAAATCAGTTGATAGTAATATTGACATTTGGTTATCCTGACGACCATCCAACATTTGTTGATCAAATTGTGCTTTAAATGAGGAACTGATATGCCGTCCTTTTCGGTATTCATAATCATTTCCAACCTCACCCGAATAAAAGGTTATCAAGTCAGGATCTCCGTTAAAAGCAAAATTAACTGACTCACCTACCTTATATGTTACTCGTTCGGTAGTGACATCAAATTTTGGAACTTCAACGTCCTCTAACTTTTCGCATGAAAAGAAAATGAAAGTCAAAAAAAACGTTATTATAATATTTTTTTTCATAATGTAATATATTTATTGTCCTTACCAACCTTTATTTTGAGTCAGATTTTGGTTACTTGCTATTTCATGTGCCGGTATTGGCCATAGAGTATCTCTTTCTGAAACACTTATGAAAGTCCGTTTTGCAAAACGCAAATCATAAAAATCAGCATGATCATTCGCTTCACTTAATCTTTGTTTCATATTCTGAATAAATATTCTCCAGCGAACTAAATCACCTTTTCGTAGTGATTCAAAAGCCAACTCTCGAGTTCTCTCATGTTGCAGTTCTAAAAGAAATGCTTCTTTATCAAGACCATTAAGATCTACTGCAGTAGATGGCTGATCTGATGCTAAACCGTGTCCTCTTCGTCTTACTTTATTTATTGCTTCATAGGCTTCTGCAGTTGGGCCATTGTTAATCTCATTTTCGGCTTCTGCAAACATTAATAGCACGTCTGAAAATCTCAGCAAAGGAAAATTTTCAGGAGTTTTTGAAGTGCTTTTTGGAGTTAATGTTTCATATTTTCTTCTGAATTTACCACAATTTCTATTAAACAGCTGGTTGGCTGCCCAGAGGTTTTCTACAGCAGGTAGTCCTGAATAATTAAATGGAGCTACAGACCAATCTCGTCTTTTATCAGTCGCATCATAAACTTGATAAGTATATGAGGTACAACTTATATAGCTATATGTATATCCTAATTCAAGGTCGCGTGTATTATAAATACCATTATTAATTCCAACTAATCCACCCATTGAAGCGTAGGTACCAATTCCATTTCCATAGAATTCAACTTCCCAAATACTTTCACCTATATCATAAATATCCTGTGCATAGTTAATGAAAACTTGCTTAAAATCCGGATTTAATTTATGAACAGGATTTTCAATCACTTTTAAACTCCACTTCCTTGCGTCAACAAATTTCGATTTATCCTGAACGGGATTGCCTGCCATATGCAAACAGACACGGCTCAAAATACCCCATACTGCAGACTTACTTACTCTCCCTCCGTGATTGATTTCAGAAATGTCTTTAACTAACAGTTCTGCCTCCTCCATATCAGCAAGAATTTTTTCATAAACGTCTTTTGCTGGTGTGCGTGGGATTTGATGAGCAATTCCGGATGCAGTATTGATGGTCGACAGAATTAAAGGAACATCTTTATAGTTTGTTACCAATAGAAAATAAAAATATGCTCTAAGAAAAAGTGCTTCCCCTTTTATGGCATTTCTTTCGTCATCAGTTAGATCTTGTGGTTTGTCTATATTCTCTAAAAGCATATTTGCTCTGTTTATACCTATATACAAAGTTTGCCAGAATTTTTCAATTTTCACATCACCGGCTGACACATTGTAATCTCCTACGGTATTTCCATCATTGGAGTTTCTGTTGTAACCCTGATCGGCATCTAATCCCAGTCGCCCGAGCATATAGTTTCCATATAAGTTCCCGCTACATAATGTAGCATATATTCCTGTAAGTCCGGATTCCATCTCCTTTTTATTTGAGTAATACAAGTCAGGAGACAAGAAATCCTGTGGATCAGAATCAAGTATATCATTACAACTCGTAAAAAGGAGCAGCATGCACACTGTCAGTATATTTATTTTTTTGGGGGTTTTCATAATTTAACCTATTAATTTAAAAATCAATTTTTACACCAAATACCATTGTTTTAGCTTGAGGATACGTAGAAAAATCAAAACCAGGAGTTAAGGCAGAGTACCTCAATGAAACTTCAGGGTCCATTCCCGAATAATTTGTCCATGTGTAAAGATTTTGAGCCGACAAATACATATCTATTGATCTGGCATAAAGGAATCTTGATACTCTGTTGGGCAAACGGTACGACAGTTTGACGGTTTTTAAACGTAAATAAGATCCATCCTCCAAAGTCCTTGTTGAATAATAGCCGTTTGGTCCATGTCCACCAACTCTATAAAGTTTTGTGTCTGTATTTTCAGTTGTCCACCGATCGGTATAAGTTGCTAATTGATTCATACCTGTACTATTGTTGACATTCCCTTCCAGGTAAATTCTATTCGCGTTCATTATATCATTACCATATGACCATTGAAAGAAGATATTCAAACTGAAATTTTTATAAGAGAAATCATTGTTAAATCCACCGGTATGTATTGGTAAACCTCTACCAATAATAACATTATCTTTTACTGTTATTTGGCCATCACCATCGATGTCACGATATTTTATATCGCCGGGACGTATGCTGGATCTGGAATTGCCGTTGGTAGGTACATCCAGTTTTAGGGTATAGGTATCTCCGATTTTATCAAAATCATCTAATCCAAATACGCCATCCCAGATCAAACCATAAAACATGCCTGTCGACTTACTTTTTTCTGCCACATAAAGGTTTACTGTACTAAAATTCCCCGACCAATTCATAGCGTTTAAAAGTCTTGTTTCATCGTCGGTTAAAGAAAGAATTTTGTTTTTATTAAATGAGATATTGAAATTACTCTCCCAAACAAAACCCTTTCTCTTTATATTAATTGTTGTAAGCGTCAATTCAAGTCCTTTATTACCAACACTTCCAATATTTTTATAAATCGAAGAAAAACCGGTGGTATATGGAACTGTAGCACTCAATAAGAGATCATTTGTTTTTTTATAATATGCATCAACAATAATATTAATTCGATTTTTCAATAAGTATAAATCAATCCCGACATTAGTCTGTTGAGTTTTTTCCCACTTTAAAGAATTGTTACCAAATGTGCTGATATTTAAACCTACCAGAGGAGTGCTATTTCCAAATGAGAAATAGGAAGAATAAGGTTGAGTCAATTGCGAATAGCGTGTATAATCACCAATTCTGTTATTTCCTATTACACCAAAACTTGATCTTAACTTAGCTCCGTTAATGGCTGAAATTGATTTCATAAAATTCTCATTTCCAAAGTTCCATGCAAAAGCTACCGAAGGGAAATAACCCCACCTGTTCTCAGGTGCAAATTTACTCGAGCCATCAGCCCTAAACGTTGCTGTTGCAATATATCTATCTTTGTAATTATAATCAAACCTTCCGAGGAAAGACATCAGTTTATTTTCACCAATCAATGCTGTTTGACTACTTCCTGGAAGACCTTGATCCATACCACTTAAACCTAAATTTTCATTAGGTATTTGTTCCGAAGTAAATCCGAAATTT
>JBAYGQ010000129.1:0-6690 GCA_041666585.1 Bacteroidota bacterium | reverse complement strand
TTATTATTGCCGGTGTGGTCTTATCTACACTTCACCAGTCATCACTCGGAACATTAATGGTAATTGCCGGTGAAAAGATGCATCCTTTATGGCAAACGCCTATTCTGCCTCTTTTGTTTCTACTTTCAGCAATTTCTGTTGGTTTTCCTATGGTGATTTTTGAATCTTTAATTGCATCCCGGTCATTCGGTCAGAAACCGGAAATGCATGTTCTATCGAGATTAGGTTCACTTATAGCTCCTCTGCTTGGTATATACGGAGGATTCAGAATAGGGGATATGGTAGTAAGAGAAACATTTTTTTATTTGGGGGATTTAAATATTCAGAGCATTATGTTCATTATTGAAATTTTAGTGGGTATAATTATACCGTTGCCTATGTTTTTATCGAAAAGAGTATTAAAATCACCCTTGTTGTTATTTATTGCTTCGGCTTGTGTAATAGCAGGCGTGCTTTTGTACAGAATCAATAATTTTATTACAGCTTATCATCCGCCTTACAGTACTCATGCATATTTCCCTTCATTAGGGGAAATTTCGGTTACTGTCGGTTGTGTTGCATTGCTCATATTAATTTACAGAGCCTGTGTAATGATTTTTCCGGTTATTACACCTTCTGAATCAAAATAAAAAAAGAGTTGTTAACGAAAAAATAAAATTATCGGATATATAAAATGAAAAGAATAATATTTGTTTTCATAGCATTAATGACGGTTGCCGCAATAGTATTTGCTATGCAATCTACTCCTGAAATTAAGAAAACCGTTGTTGCACCATTGGTTGAAACAACAGTCCAAACAAAGAAAATCAAGTCCACACCGGAAAACTCCGGCACATGGAAAGATCATTCAAAGCAGGCGATTAATTGTAAAACATGCCATGTTTGTGATTATCCCACAAAGAAAGATCCATGCTTGATTCCCTGCCCCAAATCCGAAATGATTTCAGTTTATCATTCCCCTTCGGAGGGTCCTGAAATTGTTATAATGGATAAGATGATGAATAAATACGGCGGTGTTGTTTTTTCTCATAAGCTTCATGCCGGAATGTCGGAAATGTCCGATGGTTGCTCCGGTTGTCACCATTATAATACTACGGGTCCTATTTTAGCTTGCAAGAAATGCCATTCTACCGAAAGGAAGAGGGAAGATGTATCACTTCCTGATTTGCAGGGTGCTTACCACAGGCAGTGTATGACATGCCACAGACAATGGAGCCACACAACAGGTTGTGACAATACCTGCCATGTTCCTAAAAAGGAAGAGTCAAGTGATAGAAGAAATGCTATTTTAGCTAAGTTGACCGGTAAAACCCATCCTGCCCAGCCCAAACCGGAAAAAATGGTTTATGAAACAAATTATGAGCATGGGAAAATTGTTACATTTTTCCACGATGAACACACAAAGCTTTTCGGTAAAGGATGTATAAGTTGTCATAAACAGGAAAATTGTACAAAATGTCATGACAAGGGACATACTCAGGATTCTTATGCAAAACATTGGTCAGGACCTGTTAAAACAAAAAAGACACTTGAAGAGCATCATAAACCGTGCAATACATGTCATGAAAAAGACAACTGTATCAAATGCCATCAAAACAAGGAAATGAAGCCTTTTGACCACTATGTGTCCACAGGATGGGCTTTGAAATCTTATCATGTAAAGCTGAATTGTACGAAATGTCACGGCAACCAACAACCGAGAAAAATGGGAACTGATTGTTTTATCTGTCACAAGGAATGGAAAACCAAAGGATTCAATCACCAGCAGGTAAGTCTTGCTCTTGACGAAGCACATAAGGAATTAGAATGTGAAACCTGCCATGAGAATAAGAATTTTAACAGAACTCCTATATGTTCGGGATGTCATGACGATAAATCTTATCCCAAGCACTTACCGGGCAAGTTTATTAAGCGAAAAGGGAAAAAGTAAACTTATTAATAGAATTAAAGGTTCGGAAATCCGAACCTTTTTTTTTGATTTTGTGAACGTGTTCATTTCTGAATGAATAAAGGTAATGTAACGCTTTCGTCATTAGCAAAAAATTGGAAATAATACACACCGTTTATAATATTTATTAAATTTAATTCAGCCTTCAATTCGATAAAATCTTTATTGATAGAATTTTTTATTAATTTAAAGTCATTAGATGAAAAAAGTAGTTCTGAACCGAAGACATCGAACAGACGAATTTTTATATTTTTTGTATCGGCTGTAATTAAGAAACTAATGCTCGTTCTGCCTTGGGATGGATTAGGCTGAAAATCTGTATAATTCATCATGAATCTTTTTTTAATTGAAGATGTTTTTCCGGATAAGGAAGAGCATTTGGTCGGGCCTGAAAAGATATTAGGTAAGGTATTAGCTAATAGATTAATTTGTAATGGTCCGCATTTATCCTGAAAAACCAGTGTGTCATGCTCAATACCGAGCTTATTCGAAGAATAGCAAATCAATACTTCTTTTTCTTCCAATGGATTGAAGTTCATTGGGAACTGGCTCTCGGGAACAGAAAAAGAATATTTATAGAAAATATAAGGAGACTCCAGAATCAGATTTTGCTGTGATAAATTTTTAATATGCACTTTTTTACAGTAAACTTCGGGATAATAACAAGTATCAAAAGTCAGTGTTTGTTCCGGAAGATTATCAGTTAATTTGAACCTTGAGTTACCATTGTTATTATCAGTAATGGTGATTTCCTGTTCGGTCAGGTCACATCCGTCGTTTGAGGTGGCTTTTACTCTATATTTACCGGGTTTTGTTACGACAATTGAATCAATATCTCTGGCAATCACATTGCCGTTTTCGTCAGTCCAGACATAATTTTTCAAACCTTTTGTAGCATAAACTATGATAGTGTCAGTATTACAAAAACTGGAAGCTGAAGAAGAAATAGTAAGTTTATTTAATTCATAAGCACAAGTTTTCCATGATAATATCTCATGGTTCTCGTAAGAATCACCGGATGCAGCAGTAAAGCCGAAATACAATTTACCACAATCAAGAACCAGCAATGAAGCAATATCAAGATTATTTACTGTAATCACAGGATTTGTAAAATTAGTATCTAATCCTAAAAATACCTTAAGCACATTTGGATTTATCTGATAGTCAGTTTTGACATAATAAATCTGAGAACCATCTGTTTTAATAATTGGAATTGAAGTATTGACGACTAAGGTATTAGTACCGTGGAATGCAGTGTTTGGGAGTTTACCATTACTTTGAACAGCAATATGATTTCCGTTTAAATCACCTTGAGCATTGTTTTGATAAGTATCAAATTCAATTGCAATAGAATTATTAATATTCGCATAACCTAAATAAGAACCTACCCCACTGAAAAGCGCTAAAGGATTATCATTTTGAATCACAAAAGCAAAGCCGTCTCCACCCGGTTGAGAATTATCCGGCCAGTTACCATGAGTACCTGAAGAAATCCTAAAAGAAAAGACAGAAATGAATCCGTTTGAGACAGGCAGTTTTTTGTTAAACCAAACAGCACCGAAATTCATTTTACGTGCAGAGCTCAGATACAGTCTGCTATTGCTTTGGGTTGCACTTCCTACAATATTTAGGGGTAGAGTTTTAGCAAAATCCGGATAATCAAAAGAATCCGAGTTGCATTGTTTTATTTGTGCAAGCACTGTTGATGTAAAAAGTAAAGATAATGATAATATTAGTCCTGTAACTTTTTTCATGGTGTATCTATTTAATTAAGTCTCTGTAAACTGTAATAGTATCCTTGTGAATAAAAACAATGTTGTCTCCAATGCAAATATCATTTAATGGCTCTAGCTCCAAATAACCAGAATTGAATATTTTATAAGGTTCATAGTTCAAACTATTCAGCATATATTTTTTAAATTCTGCAGATGAAGAATCCCTCTGATTCAGATATTTTTCTACAACTTCCAAAATCAAAACTGGTTTCAAAGATTGAAGTGTCATTTTCATACCATCGATAACATCAAGTTCAGCACCTTCGACATCAATTTTAATCAATTTTATTTCTGAAATATCTTTCCCAACTATAAACTCATCGAAAGGAAGAGCTTGAACTTCAATAAAATCTTTTGATAATTTTTCAGCATTATAATATAATGAATGCGTTCCGGAATTATTATCATTAGATAAATAGAATTTCAAAACATCCTTTTTATTACTTAATGCAGAATTAGATACCGAAATATTTGAGAAGCTATTAAGATTAATATTATTTAATAAAGATGCATTATTATTTGGTTCCGGTTCGAAAGAAAATACCTTACCACTCTTTCCGATACATTTTGCAAAAACCAAGGACATTAGACCAACATTTGCACCTACATCAATTGTTGTATCACCATATTTTAATAACTTACAGATAAATTTCAATGTCGGTTTTTCATATGAACCGTAGAAGTATAAATTAGCCTGAACATATTCTGATAATTCCAAATCCATTTTTATATTGTGAAAAATTCTGCATCTTTTTCGAATTCTATCTTTAGGAGCTAAGTATTTAAAATAAATATCCTCAATAATTTTATATTTACCTCTTTCCGAAGGATATAAATGAAAGAAGAATCGGGCAGTTTCTCTTAATAATTTAGACATTAAATTTCCTTTATAATCTTTAAACAAAGTATTAAGTATATTTTCTTTAATAATTTATCATATCTTTCGGTTTTTTTATCAGTTTCTTTGTGCGGTAGGCATTTAGAATAAAGCCGACCATTGCACAGTTGACCAAAAGCGATGATCCGCCGTAACTCATAAAAGGTAACGGAATACCCATCACCGGTACTAATCCTAATACCATTCCGACATTTACGACTGTGTGATAGAAAAAAATAATTGATGAACCGAAGCAGACGATACTAAAATACATACTGTCCACTTCGTAAGCAATTTTCACCCCTTTCAAGACCAAGAGTATCAAGAGAAGGATTACGAAGGCTCCTCCTATGAACCCGAATTCTTCTGCAGGTACACAAAAAATAAAATCCGTCCATTGCTTGGGGATATATCGTAATTGAGTCTGTGTGCCCTGCAGAAATCCTTTTCCCGCTAAGCCGCCGCTTCCGACTGCAAGCTTAGACTGAATAACATTGTAGCCTTTACCTAAGGGATCTTTATCAGGATATAAAAATGTTTCTATTCTGTTCTTTTGATGAGGTTTTAGATTATTTACCAGAATTGGACTTATGTATCCGATTCCAAAAATAAGTAGAATTGATAAAAATGTAAGGATAATTCTTCGTCTGAGAAGGGCGGCAATAATTGCATAAACCGATACACTTGCAATTAAATATGCTGTATTCATCAAAGAAGAAACAAATACAACCGGAACAGATGTTACAAAAAAAACAATTAATATATCATATCCTGTCCAATAAAGAATCCCTAAAAACAAAGCTAATAAAACAGTGGATGATCCTAAGTCGGGTTGAATAAAAATAAGTATTACAGGTACTAATATCAATCCAAAAACAATTCCAAAATCGCGAATTGTTTTTATATTTGTTCCTTTTCGCGACAAATGCTGAGCAATAACCATCAGAGTAGAAAGTTTAGCGAATTCTGCTGGTTGGATGCTGAAACCTGCTATCTGGAACCAGCCTTTTGTGCCATATACTTCATATCCGAAAAAAAGTACTCCTATCAGCATGACTAAAGTTATAATATAAACTATATATGAGAAGTTTACCAACCATCTCTCGGGAAGGAACATAAAGGTGAACAGCACTGCTATTCCGACACCCGAATAAATTAACTGACGGAAAAAATATCCGCTCATACCGGAGTCATAGGTGGCGCTGTAAATAGAAATCAAGCCGAAAACGATAATCAGGATAGTTATAAGAAATGTTGACCAGTCGAAGTATTCAACGGGTTGTTTACGTAATCTGATATGATCTTCCTGATTCGGAGTCTGAAACATAATTGGAAATCTATATTAATTATAATGTACTAAATTAGGTACAAAATTAATAAAAAAAATCAGAAAGGAACTTTTTGGGTTGTATTTTAGATTAATTATTAGATTCGGTTTATAGTATATTAGCAAGTGGTGAAGGAAAACAGGAAAATTCTTTTCTTAATCTTAAAGATTTATTTAAAATTTTAAAAAATTCATTAATTAAATTAAAAATGTAAAAAAGAAATGATTAGAAGTGGAACCCGAAGGATATTCCCCATGTGAAACTACTCATATCAAAATATTTTTTCTTTTGACCTATCTCGCTGATTTCAGGAATTTGCAATTTTTCAGGAAATACTATATAATCTGCTATTAGGCTTATAGACATCTTCTTTTCACTAATTAATCCGAGTTCGGCAAATAGAATACCCGAAAGCTGAAATTTATTCTGTACATTAACTTCGTAAGTGCTGTCATAACCCCTGCTCACAGATTGGCTAAAATTCATTTTACTCATACCGGGACCTCCGCCGACACTTATATATACCCAATCAGGTATTTCTTCCTGAAACGGTTTAAGAACACCCACTGCATATAAACCTATTCCCTGAAGGCTCAGTGTCAGATGTTCAGATAAATAATTAGGTGCATAAGTGTAGAAACTGTATTTTTTGGTGGGCAATCCGGTAATTGACAGATTCAACCCGGCTTCAAGATAATCTAAGAAAGAATAAGTAAATTGGAAACTTCTGAATAAATTATAGTTTTCGTCACTACTGTACCA
>JBAYGQ010000128.1:0-6697 GCA_041666585.1 Bacteroidota bacterium | reverse complement strand
TGAGCGGAAATTTCGGCAATTTTGTAATTCTTATTTTTGTTAATTTATAAATTAAAGTATATAAGATGAAATTTTTCAGAGTATTATTATTTTTTGCAATTATTTCAACTGCAATTGCATTCAGTCTTGACGGGGAGCCGGGCAAACCTACCAGAAAGCCGAATTTTAAGCATATGAATTTGTATGACGATTTGCTTTCGCGTGTGAAAAAAGGCGATTCAACTGTAGATTTCTTCGATTTGAGAATGGCTTTTTCTCAGACTAAAGAGTATTTACCCTATGCAGATGCTTTTCCGGATTTAAACAATAAAATACTTGAATCGCTGAAAAAGAAGAATTATTCTCTGGTTGTTGATTATTGCAACGAGTTGCTCGATAAAAATTATACGGATTTATACGCACACTTTTTTTGTGATGAAGCTTATGCGGCTTTGAATGTACCCGATAAATCGAGATACCACAGGTATTTCTGGCAAAGCCTAATGAATTCAATTCTTAAATCGGGTGACGGTTTAACTAACAAAACAGCATATATGATAATTACTTCTAAAGAAGAGTATTTTATGCTTTTTATACATGGATATGAAACAAAAACTATAAAACAGGAATCTTTGGGTGGAGAACCCATTGACATTTATACCGGTGTTAGCTCACGAAATAATGATACGTTAAAAGTTCACTTCAACGCTTCTGTGATGCTGAATTATTTCACAAAATTTAAGGGCGTTAAATAGAGGAATTTTTTATAAATCAGATGGAAATATTTTTACTTATATCGTCCGGTCTTGTAGGTTTATTGGTTACTTTTTCGCTTGCTGTTTTCAGCTCGATGTCTCTGGATAAATTTACCTTTTTAGTTGAATTAAGGACAGATTCATCTAAGAGTTTGCTCAGACTGCGCAATAATCAAGATGAAACTGTAAACAGTTTTATTATAATCGAAACTTTTTTTTATGCTGTATCGTTTATTACAGCCGGATTATACATATTTTCTGTTTTCAATAATTGGATTTATGTTGTTTATACAACTCTTATTCTTTTTGCATCAATAGTTTTAGTAAGAACAGTATTTTATGCGATTGGAAGAAGATATTCGGATATTATTTCAATTAAAATGTCTTTTCTGCTGGCATTTTTTGCTGTTGTTTTATATCCTTTAATTACTTTAATAAAAGGTGTAAACAATTTAGTAGGAGTTCAAAGCGATGAGGCTTCACGTGAAGAACTAACCGCATTATTTGAAACCGCCCGTGAAGGAGGCTCAATAGAAGCAGATGAATACAGAATTTTAAAAAATATTATGCACTTCAGCGAGGTGATTGTTTCTGACGTTATGACACCGAGAACTGTTGTGTTCAGCCTTCAGGCTGATAAAACAGTCGCGGAAATTGTTAATCTGCCGGAATTACGTATGTATTCACGGATACCTGTCTGGGAAGGTGAATCGCTTGACGACGGAGTTGTCGGGTACGTTATGGCAAAAGATATATACAGTGCCGCATTGAGCGGCAGTTCTGATATTGAACTCAGAAAATTGGGACGGGAAGTTTACTTTATTCCCGAAAATGCAGAGTTAGACCATGCTCTCGACAGATTCATAAAGAGGCGTCAGCATTTGTTTATGGTCGTGGACGAGTACGGCGGAATTGAAGGACTGCTAACTATGGAAGATGTGTTGGAAACTATTCTCGGAGTTGAAATAGTTGACGAAGCCGACAAGATAGTGGATTTGCGTTCCGTTGCAAAGCATTTGCGTGACAAACGAATTGCTTCGATGAACGTTAAAGCAGAAAGTAATTGATAAAATAAGAATGTTCCAAAACGGGTGCGATGGAACAAGAATCACGCACAACGTTATTCCGGCTTGTCCGGAATCGGTTTTAGATGATAGAGGTAGAACGGACGCCCCCGTCTGGTCAATATAGAAAAATATTTGATTTGTTTAAGGAGAAAAATGAGACAGAGCGAGAATTTTATACCGACATTAAAAGAATTAGCCTCGGATGCACAGATTCCTTCGCACCAGCTTATGCTTAGGGCAGGTTTGGTAAGACAGCTTGCAGGAGGAATTTTTTCATGGTTACCGCTCGGCTACCGTGTTATAAAGCAAATTATTGAGATTCTGCGTGAGGAAATGGATGCTATCGGAGGACAGGAATTTTTGCTTCCGGCACTTAATCCCATTGATCTTTGGGAACAGACAGGCAGGGTGGAGGCTATGGGCGATGTAATGTTCCACATAAAAAACCGTGAAGGTCTTGTGCTTGCTCCTACTCATGAAGAAATTATAACCTTCCATGCAAGACAACACATCAGGTCTTACAGGGATATGCCCCAAATCTGGTATCAGGTACAGAATAAATTCAGGAATGAACCGCGTCCCAAATCAGGTGTTCTACGCGGCAGACAGTTTCTGATGAAAGATGCCTATTCTCTTGATAACAGTTGGGAAGGGCTTGATGTAAATTACATGAAACATTGTGAAGCTTATAAAAAAATATTTGACAGATGCAATCTGAAATTCTTTGTTGTGGGTGCTTCGAGCGGTTCAATGGGCGGAAAGCAGTCTCAGGAGTTTATGGTTGAATCCGATGCAGGCGAAGATGTTTGCGTCGTATGCGACAACTGCGGATATGCCGCAAATCTTGAAGTAGCCTCTTCTAAAACCGAACCCGTGGGCAGAATTACCGACTGTCCTCCCTTTGAAGAGTTTCCTACTCCAAATGCACGCACAATTGATGATTTAATTGAGCAATTCAATCTGCCCGAAGACAGACTTGCCAAATCTGTTGTGTATATCGTAAATTCAGAGCCTGTTTTAATCTTTATGCGCGGAAACGACGGATTAAACGAAAGCAAATTAGAAGCTGTATTGGGAACAAACAATCTGCGTCCCGCCGAACCTGAAGAATTAGCAAAATTCACCGGAGCTAATACAGGCTCTATCGGTCCGATTAATCTGAAAACCAGGTTTAAGGTTATTGCAGACAATATGCTGAAGGGCGCTAACGGATTGGTCAGCGGAGCAAATAAAGACGGTTTCCATTTCAAAAACATAGATTTCGAGCGTGACTGCACAATTGACGGATACTACGATTTACGAACTGTATCGGCAGGGGAGAGCTGTTCTGATTGCGGCTCAAAGCTTCGTGTTGTTTCTGCTATTGAGCTTGGACATATTTTTAAACTCGGGACAAAATACTCTGTTGCCCTCGGTGCAAATTTTCTTGATGCCGAAGGTAAAGAGAATCCGATTATTATGGGTTCTTACGGAATAGGTGTAGAGCGTATTTTAGCTTGCTATTTGGAACAGCATCACGATGAGCACGGCATAATCTGGAAATCTCCTTTAATGCCTTACCATGTGCATTTGCTTCCACTTGGAGGCAAGAATGCCGAAGCCGTTAAAGCCGCGGCTGATAAAATTTATGAAGATATTAAAAATGCCGGATTCGATGTACTTATTGATGACCGCGACGAAACACCCGGTGTTAAATTCAATGATGCCGATTTAATCGGAATTCCTGTGCAAATTATTGTCGGCAAGAAAAACTTAGATAACGGCAATATAGAAGTTAAAGTACGTGAAACAGGTGCCAGAGAAGCTATTCCCTTGGATACTGTAATTGACAAGATTAAAGAATTTTATAAATAATGAAAAAAATAATTCAGCCAAAATTAAACTTCGGAACGGAATTGCTAGCAGATTTGCATGTTCATTCCAACTTTTCGGACGGTATTTATCCTCCCGAGAAGTTGCTTGCTATGGCTGAAGATGCGGGGCTTGTTGCCATCAGTCTTACAGACCATGATTCAATTGGTGGTTGCAAAAAAGCACTTTCTGTTGTTCATAATTATAAAATTGATTTTATAACAGGTATTGAATTCAGTTGCTACGAAAAAGAAAGAGAAATACATATTCTGGGCTACAATATTGACATCGGCAACAAAATGCTGAATGAATACATCGCTCAGTTCTATAAAACAAGACTGAAACGTGCGGAATTAATCGTACAAAAACTGAATAAACACGGTGTTGCTCTTAATCTGGAAGATATTATAGAGCGTGCCGGCGACGCTCCCGTTGTGCGACCTCACATAGCCGCTGCCCTGATTGACAAAGGTTATGTAAAAAGCTGGAAACAGGCATTTACTGAATATCTTGCCGAAGGAAGCAAAGCATTTTTTCCGAAGGCTCATTTTTCTGTGTCCGCTTCTATCGAGCTTATCAAGAAAGCCGGAGGAATAGCCGTTCTTGCTCATCCTACTCGCTCGCTGACACATGCAACTGTTATGGATATAATTAAAAAGGGGATTGACGGTATCGAGGTTACTCATCCTATGCATGACACCAAGACAGAAGCCTATTACCGCGAGTTATGCACACAATATAATTTAATTGCAACAGGAGGCTCCGATTACCACGGTTGCAGGGATTACGACGATACAAATTTCGGAAGATTTGCAGTCCCTTATAGCGTAGTCGAGCAGATTCGGGAAAAATTATCAGTTAACAAATAAGAATTGTCCCGTCCTAAATAGTGTTGACTTTTCAAAAACTGAAAACTTTTTCTCCATAAACCAGTACTTCTAACCGTACATCTCCTTCGGGAGTGGAATAAAGTAGAAATTCACTTTCGTTAGCAGCTAAATCGTTCATTATTTCTTTTTTGCCTTATGTTTTGGTGCCACTGTGTCACGGAAGACATGGCTTATTGCCTGGCTTATGTGGTTTACGGGAATGATTTCCAATCCGCTTTTTATTTCTTTGTTAATATCCTGAATGTCACGCTCGTTGTCAGCCGGTACAATTACTGTTTTGATGCCGATACGTTTAGCGGCAAGCAGTTTTTCGTTCAGTCCGCCGATTGGGAGTATGTTTCCGCGTAAGGTGATTTCACCTGTCATAGCAAGGTCGCCACTTATGGCTCTGCCTCCTGCGGCTGAAATCAATGCAAAAGCTATCGCCATACCTGCGGAAGGTCCGTCCTTGGGTATAGCGCCTTCGGGAACGTGTATGTGAATTTCCTTGCGTTTGTAAAAATTTTCGTCAATACCGAGTAACTCGAAATTGGAGCGGACATAGGACAATGCGGCTTTGGCTGATTCTTTCATCACATCGCCGAGCTTGCCTGTGAGTGTCAGTTTTTCGGCACCGGACATAATTGTAACTTCAATAGGCAGAATTTCGCCTCCTACGCTTGTCCATGCGAGACCTGTAGCAACGCCGACTTTGTCAACTAATTCATCTTTTTTGTCTTTGAATTTAGGCGCTTTCAGGTATTTTTCTATTTCAGTTTCGTCAATATTAAAAACCCTTTTCTTCATGCTTTTATTGAATTGCGGCAGGTCTTTGAGTGCTTTCCGTGGCTCTGTATCGGGTGAGCCGTTTTTCTTTGCATGACGCTCCTTGTCGAAGTCGTGGACAAGTTCTTTTGCAAGTTTACGCAGTACAGAAGCGATTTCTCGCTCGACATTACGGACACCGGCTTCGCGGGTGTATTCACGGATAATTTTCAATATAGCCGAATCGGTGAAGTTTATGTTATATTTATTCAATCCGAATTCTTCCAAAATCCTTGGAATTATGTGCTTCTTGGCTATTTCAACTTTGTCGAATTCAAGGTAACTGTTCAGTTCGATAATTTCCATTCTATCCTGTAAAGGCAGAGGGATGTCATAGCGAACATTCGCTGTTGTAATGAACAACACATTCGATAAGTCGTAATCAACTTCAAGATAGTGGTCATTGAATGCCACATTCTGCTCGGGGTCAAGTACTTCGAGCAGTGCGGAAGAAGGGTCTCCGCGGAAATCCATTGACATTTTATCAACTTCATCAAGAAGCATCACGGGATTAATTGTACCGGCTTTTTTCATTGACTGGATGATTTTACCGGGTAAGGCACCTATATATGTTCTGCGGTGTCCTCGTATTTCAGCTT
Source organism: Bacteroidota bacterium (assembly GCA_041666585.1). Taxonomy (GTDB): domain Bacteria; phylum Bacteroidota; class Ignavibacteria; order Kapaibacteriales; family UBA2268; genus JBAYGQ01. Next base: position 752 of record JBAYGQ010000128.1, on the reverse strand, counting down.
CGTCACGGATTCCGCCGAGCGAAAAGCGTATGAACTTCCTGCCCAAGGCTCTTGCAATTGAGCGGGCGAGTGATGTCTTTCCTACTCCCGGAGGTCCTACAAAGCATAGAATCTGGCGACGCAGAACTCCGACAAGGTTCAGGATAGCGATAAATTCAAGGATACGGTCTTTAGGTTTTTCGAGGTCGTAATGGTCTTCGTCCAAAATACGTTTCACATGCTCGATGTCCAAATTGTCGGCTGTTCTCTGGCTCCAGGGGACAGCAGTAAGGTATTCGAGATATGTACGGTTTACGGAAAATTCGGGCGACATTGAAGGTGTTTTCTTCAATCTGTCGAATTCTTCCATAGCCTTGGCTTTAGCCGCTTCGGGCATTTCCGCTTTTTCGATTGCTTCTTTAATCTGAGCTAATTCGGGAATAGCATCATCTTCTTCGCCTAATTCTTTCTGAAGGGCACGTATTTGCTCCTGAATATAATATTTCTTCTGTATTTTCTGAATTGAATCGTGAACTTTGGAATCAATCTCGTCCTCGAGATGAAGCATTTCAAGCTCGGAGCTTAAGATTTTAGAAAGTTCAAAATACTGCTCTTTCAGTTTGTGCTTCTCAAGAATTTTCTGTTTAACATCAATTTTCTGCTGAATATTTGCGGCGGCGAAGTACAGCTTTCTGAGCGGGTCTTCGATGTTATCGTAAGCAGAAATTAAATCCGTCGGCAGACTTTGATTTTCTTTTATATAATTATCAAAC
>JBAYGQ010000127.1:0-6727 GCA_041666585.1 Bacteroidota bacterium | reverse complement strand
AGCGATAAACCTGTAACGGCAATCAGAATTCAGAATAAATGTGATTTTCTCATAATTTTTTTAATATATTTTGGTACAATTTATTTTCATTTTTTCCTCTTCCTTTCCCCCTTGCTCCCTCCACTGCGGGGAGGGTTGGGGTGGGGTTCTTATTTCTTATCTTTAGCAAATACTTTCAAAAACTCTTTCCCGTTAAGTAGAGCTACTAATTCATCTCCGTCGCTGATTTTTCCTACACCCTCAGGTGTACCGGTATAGATGCAGTCACCGGGATAAAGTCCGAAAACTTCCGACAAGTATTCAATCAATTCACTTGCAGTACGCATCATCTCTTTAGTTGAGACTTTCTGCTTAGTTACTCCGTTTACTTTCAGTTCAATATCGAAAAGCGGTTCCTGCTCATTGAATTCAGAAGCAGGTATAATTTTTGAAAGCGGTGCAGAAGTTGCAAATCCTTTTGCAACAGCCCATGGATTGCCTTCTTTCTTCGCCTTTGCCTGAATATCCCGCATTGTTACATCAATCCCGATTCCGTAACCTGCTATGTATTTATAAGCATCTTCTTTTTTGATATTAACACATTCTTTTCCGATAACTATAACAAGTTCCACTTCGTGATGGACATTGTTAGAAATTGCCGGAAGTAAAATTGTTCCTCCGTCCGGTAGATAAGCCGCAGAGGGTTTAATGAAAATAAGAGGTTCTTCCGGTGCTGCTCCGCCCATTTCTTTAATATGGTCGGAATAATTTTTGCCGATTCCGTATATTGTACCTATTCGTAAATTATTGCCGTTTGTAAATTCAAGGTTCATTTTTATTCCAATTCAACAGATGTTTAATTAACTCATTAAAGTTATATATTAATTAGGTATTTTCTTTTTATCCTGCAATTCGGTTTTCTTAGGTAAAGCAGGAAACTTCGATTTCTTCTTTGCTTTATCTTCTTCTTTTCTCGGCTCTTTGTATTTATCAATAATTTTGTCGGAATTAGCTTCTTCTTTTATTTTCTGTGAGGGAGCGTCCGCTGTTTGAACCTGCTGTAAACCCGAAGGAAGAGCAGTGTTGGGAAGTACTTTGAGCGAATCCATAAACAAAGAATCGCGAGAGTAAACAAATTCTTTTTGTTTGTAAGGCAATTTCGGGTCGCTGTAAATTTTACTCATCAATATACCGAAAAGCGGAGCGGCGGCTTGTGCGGCGTAGCCATAGCCTCCTGTAAAAGTAATTCGTCTGTCATCAAAGCCTACCCACACTCCGCAAACAAGCTGTGGCGTGAAGCCCACAAACCAAGCATCTGCAAAATCATTGGTAGTTCCGGTTTTGCCGGCTGCGGCAACTTTTTTAAAAGTTTCACGTACTTTCGAGCCGGTGCCGTAGTTTACGACTCCTTCCATCATATATGTCATCTGATTCGCGATTTTCTTGGAAAGTACATCAACCGCATAAGAAGATTTTCTCTCGCTCTGCAGAACGTTTCCGAACTGATTTTCAATTCGGGAAACAAAGTAAGGCTCTACTCTGATACCTTGATTGCAAAAAGTGCCGAATGCGGCTGTCATCTCATACGGCGAAACTTCGCCTCCTGCTCCCAAAGACAGAGCAGGTACAGCACGCAGTAAAGATTCAATGCCCATTTGCTTTGCAAGCTGAACGACATTCAAAGGTGTAGTAACCTGAGTAATTAATCGTGCAGACACTGTATTAATCGAGTTTACCAAACCTTGGTAAAGTGTTGTGGTTTCACCGGGTCCGCAATGACCGGTTCCTCTCGGAGTCCAGGCTTCTTTTGTTTCGGGATTTATGTATGTAAACGGTCCGCACTCGACAGTACTTTGTGGCGTTAAACCCTGCTGAAGAGCGGAAGCGTAAACAAAAGGTTTGAAAGAAGAACCTGGTTGTCTCCTGATTTGAGTAACATGGTTTAATGAATATTTTGAATCCGGATGCTCCTGCATAAATTTTGGGGAACCGCCTACCATTGCGAGAATCGCCCCTGTAAGCGGGTCAATTACCACTATTCCTACTTGAACCGTAGTTGCTGCATTTTTTACCGAGTCAATAAATTTTCTGTTTTGTCTGAGAGAAGATTCAATCCCTGATTTCTTAGAATCAGAAGCGGCAACATAATCGGGTCTGTTCCGTACAGCTTTTGTAATTAATTCTTCGAGTAATTTTTTATTATTTGCCCAAGAAAATGATTTATTAAAAATCGCCTGATACTTTGACAAATGCTCTTCAACAGCCTGATTGGCATATCTTTGTATTTTAGCATTTAAGGTAGTGTATATAATCAAGCCGTCACTATATAAATTATACCCGTTTAAATTGTAACCTTTGCTGAGTTTCTGTCTTATCATTTCGACAAAATGCGGAGCAAGCTCGCTTCTGCGTTTTCTTTGGAGCATACCCTGCTGAAGATTTATTGATTCAGCAATTGCATTAGCATACTCAGAACTATTTATGAATTCCTGTTCCTCCATAAGCGAGAGTACAAGATTACGACGTCTCAGGGCTTTTTCGTAATCATTAATTCCGTTATAATGTTCGGGTGCCTTCAGAATACCGACAAGAAGCACATTCGGCTAATGTTAAATCTGAAGCGGATTTATCGAAATATACTTTAGCGGCTACCGATAATCCGTAAGCTCCGCGACCGAAGGCAACTGTATTCGTGTACATTTCGAGAATTTCATTTTTGGAATAGGTTTTTTCAATTTGCATTGCTGTAAAAGCTTCGCGGATTTTCCTCCTCATACTGTTTTCTGGTGTCAGGTACAGATTGCGTGCTAACTGCATAGTAAGAGTAGATGCACCTTCTTTTGTCCGCATTGCCAGTACATTTTTAATGGCGGCTTTAATAATTCTAAAAGCATGAACACCCCAATGGTCATTGAATTTTCTGTCTTCGGTGGCAATTAAAGCATTCATAAAATTCTGAGGAATGCTGTCGTAAGGTATGTTCACACGACGCTCTATATAGAAATGGTCGAGCAGCTCGCCGTCAGCACTCAGCACTTGAGTAGCATAATTTTGCTTTGGATTTTCCAATTGCTCGATGGAGGGAAGTTCTCCTGAAATTGTAGCATTTATATAAATAACAATAATAATCAAAAATAGCACAAACGCACTACTAAGTAAAATCAAAAAATTTTTCGGTGTAAAATTAAATTTCTGCATTTTTCTTGCTCAATACTCCCTATAAATACATTATAAATACTACAATACAGACTATGTTCAATGTAGTAACTACTTATTAACCGGTCTTCATTACTTTTCTAAGTTCTACTCTTCTGCAACGCTTTCTCCACATCCTGATATCTTCTCCGGTGAACTGTTTTATCAACTCAGATTCACCTGCAGACTTGCCCTCAAGTATTTGTGCAGATACACCCCGTTTTATAAGTTGAGCTATTATGAATTCAACTCGTTTCTGTCCTAATTGCATATTATAATCATCTGAACCTACATCATCCGTATGCCCTACAAAAATAATTTTATCAATTAATTCTTTTGAATTTTTAATATTATCGGCTAAAACATCTAATTCCTTTTCCCAGGTGAACGAAGTTTCAACACCGTTACTGTCAAGCACATACTTGTAAGGCGTGTTCCATTTATCTGTCGGGAAATTGATTCTGAGAGTCAGTTCTTCGGAGATATAAATATTTTGAGAAACTTTTTTAACTGTGTCTAAGGCATCAATACGCAAAGAGAAGTGACTAAAGAAAAGATTCCTCGCTTCGGCAAGAATGTCGTATTCACGTCCTTTATCGAGCTTAAATGAATAATGTCCGAACCTGTCAGACTTAGTATCTTTGTAAGTGTTTGTCTCAGGTATTTCTTTGACAATTACATTTGCTCCTTCAATCGGTTGTTTTGTTTTATCGTTGTAAACAGTACCTTCCAACTCATAAGTCGGCGAAATGTCAATAACCGGTTGTTTTTTAGCTTCATCACCGACAGGTACATCACCCTCTGCAATCTTTTTCTTGGCAGTATAATCTTTGCTTTCTTTTACAACGTTTCGTCTGACAAAAATATCGAATCCTCCGCGTCGCAGTATTATAGCCGCAGGCTCGTTTGCAAATTGGTTGGAACTGTAATAGAGCAATGAATCTTCATCAACGGGAGAAGAAGGAAAAATCTCATCAAATGGTGTATTCAGCGGCGGGCGGAGATTTCTTACATTAGAAAAAAAGTTGAAATTTTTTAATGTTTTCTGGTCTTGTTGCTTAACGGCAGTCCAGAATGTATTGTTTATCTCAGCCTGAAAAATATCATAACCTCCGACTGTTTCGTGTCCGTTTGAGGAAAACAGAAGATGCTTCCCGTCACGGCTTACAAACGGTGTAATTTCATCACAACGGGAATTAATCGAATCACCGCAATTAACAGGCTCGCTCCATGTTCCGTCTGCTAATCTGATACTAAACCATAAATCAACACCTTTTGTATCCATCCATCTGTCTGAAGCAAAGAAAAGCACGTTACCGTCGGCAGACAATGCAGGATGTGACTCCCAAGAAATTGCACCGCCGTTTATTTCAGGTCCGAACGAGATAACATCAACAAGAACATTGCCTTTCAATTTTCCAGAAAACAATTCAGAGCTTGCGGGAAGATTTTCAGCAAGTGCCGCAGAGAAAACTACTTCATTGTTTTTCTTAAATGAAAAGGCGCCCATACTACCGTCCAACGGACCTCCCACACCTGATTCCAATGATGCGCGGTTGTCTTCGAGCATTCTGACCAACATAGCCCTTTGCTGGTTTTCATCCGCAAACGTAAGAACTGCCTGCTTCGCTGTAATGAATGACAAACACCATTCGTCATTCGGAGTGTTCAACTGTTTTACAGGTTCAAAAACAAAATATTTTTTTTGAACACTTACAGCTTCCGCACTGGTATCGTAGGGAATGCCCGACCATACCTGAGGCGAACAGTTCTGCTCAACAACAGGACAGACAAAACTGTGAGGCTGCGTACGCTGATTAATACAACTGCTTGAAACTAACAGAAGCAGGAAAAATGCTGTTAAAATAAGTGTGCTTTTTCGCATATGCTTGATGTTTTAGAGTGTGAAATTTTCTACAAATTTAATCAATAAGATACATAAGAAAAATTATTTATTGAAATCATATAAAATTATTATTAATCTGTATTTTCACTGTTATACTGTAATCAATTCTGCTTGTTAGCATTTATTGGGGAAAACTTATTTGAAGTACTCATATTCAATTTTATTAAGATATTGAGGCTCATCAAGAGAATTGAATGCAATTTCCTCAATCATGTTCCCGTTCAAGTCATACTTAAATACAGTTCTTTCGGTTACATCTCCGGCAAGATTAATTAATTCTTCTTCTGTTTTCTTTCCTTTGTCATTGTATTTATATCTGCGTTTCTCAATGCTAAGCCCATACGGATTATTCGAGGCATAAATAATTCTGTGCCCTGCTTTGTCGTATTCATAATCAAGTTTGTAACGTATAGAGCCGTCTGAATTATAAAATATTTCCTGTACTTCGTTGTTATTTTCGAATTTATGAACAATTTTTTGTCTGAATGCACCGTCAGAGCCGTAAGTTGCTTCTTCAATCAGATTATTATTGCTATCGTATTTAAACACTATTTTTTTTAAAATCTCATTTTTTTGAGTATAAATTACTTCTTCTATTTTATTATTTTTTTCATCATAAGTATAAGTACTTTTTTCACTAATAACATTTTTCGAACCGTACACAATGTATTCAACAACATTTTTTTTGGAATCGAATTTATAAGTCTGCTTCCGGCGCAGAGTTTCATCTCCGTTATATAAAGCTTCTTCTATTTTATTTCTGTTTGCATCATATACAAAAGTAGTCTTTTCATTAATAAAATCTTCAGCATCAAGCTTGAAATATTCGACTATATTTCCAACATCGTCGTACTTGTAAACTTCCTTCGATATTTGTACGTTTTCTGAATTATTTTCTATATGCTCGATTATACGGTTCTTTTCGTCATATTTGAATATCTGTCTTTTTTCTAAACTATTATTAGCTGAGTAATAGGTTATTTCTGCTATATTTCCAAGACCATCATAAGCAATAAGCTTGTTTTCTGCAATAGATTTATCATGATTCATAACTGTATATGCTGTTTTATTACCGTTTGCATCAAATTTTGTTTCAATGATTTTTGTCTTATTTTTGACAGGAAAACCTAAGCGGAAGATAAATTCGGACCTTTTAAGTGTCCTGATTTTGAATTTTAAAACAAATGCTTTCTCTTTAGGGTCGTTAATTTCTGTTGCAACAGCAGGCTGTGCTGCTGCTTCCTTGAAAGGAAGAATCATTAAAGATAAAATAAATATGATAAATTTTAAACTTCTCATATTTTATAAAAATCAAACTAAAAAATAAACACAAAATTTCTTAAGTAATTCAATATTGAATTTAAAATTGACGACATATAAAAAAAATTTTGAAAGAGTTGGATTAAAATATCAATAAAAAAGTTGTAGTATTAATAAATATAAAATTTATTTATACATTTTTAAATTGTAAAAATATGTAAAATATTGTAAATATTAAAAGTTAAAATAAATAAATTTTCTACAATCATTTTTTTTTGTAATTTATTTATGCAAACTTTACTTTATATGCTATATTTGTCGGAATAAAATTTCCTACACATTTTTTTTTCACATTTTAAAATAAAATTATGAAAAAAATATTTACTT
>JBAYGQ010000126.1:0-6732 GCA_041666585.1 Bacteroidota bacterium | reverse complement strand
TTTTTTTATGAAACGTTTTATTGGCAGGTTTGCCCTGTTTGTATGGTCATTTTTATTAACACTTGTCTGTCTCGAGATTTTCCTAAATGTAACTTTGTATAAACCAAAACAAGTGTGGTGGCAGTGGGTGACCTCACCGACCAACTACAAATTTAATCTTGATTCCCGTCGAATTTATACGTTGAGAAGGAATCACACCGTTGATTATGAGCCCAACGTTCCAAAACAGACCATCGACGCACTTGGTCATAGGGCATCCCCATGCAGCAAGGGCCATGAGGTGTGGGTGTTTGTTGGTGACTCATATATATATGGGCACGGAGTCGGTGACATGGAAACAATTCCTCACTATTCATATATGGGATTATTAGATAAAGGAAAACAGATATGTGTCATTAATGTTGGTGTGCAGGGATATGCGCTTGGTACGTCGTATTCCGCGTTTTTAGATGCGTTGTCATTTAAACCACGCGTGGTTATTTGGGGTATTAGATCGGATGATTTATTGGATCGAATCCAAAACAACGTTCTTGATATAACATCTGACACGGTACACCAGCGTTTCTGGATATTTAATGGAATATATATGCAAGGAATAATACAACGAACAGTTGGGCAGCTTTTTCCCGCAAGTCGGCTGTTAAATATCATCATGTACACCCTGCAGGCAGATATGATATCAAATGACTATGTTGATTCATGGGCGGAAAAATTTCCTGTTTTTGTGTCTCATGTGGATGCGCTGGCCAAAAAACACGGGTTCAAGCTTTATTATGTGTTAACCGCTTCGGAAACAATGATGATAGATCCGGAAAATAATCAAAAATATGAAGTTCGTATCAATAAACTAATCGTAAACACACTAATTAATAAGCGGGAGAAATATGTTGACATGAACAGAATTATAAGAGGCGATAGTATTGCGCCGGGAGCCAAGAACGTGTCTAATTTGGATATAAAAAAACTTTTTTTGCCTGATTGGCATATGACACCCGAGGGGAACAAGCTTGTCGCGGACACACTTATTGGACTCGTAGAATATCAGCAAAGTTCAACGCATGAATAAGATACTACATCTTTCTAGTTTTATTGACGAAGCAACTCTTATCTCTACGCAAGATGAATCCTCAATTCCATTTACTATTAAAAGAGTTTTTATACTACGTGATGTTAAGGATGGTACAGTGCGGGGTAAACACGCGCATATTCAAACTAAACAGGCCCTATTTTGTATACAGGGGTCTGTCACAGTACAGCTAGACAATGGGAAGCGTAAAAAAACATATCGATTAACAAAGCCAAACAAGGGAATTTTTATAGATCAGATGGTTTGGTCAGAGATGAACGATTTTAGTTCCGATGCGATATTGATAGTTTTTGCATCGGAATCCTATAGAAGTCAGGATTATATCCGTGATTATCGATCATTTCTTCAAAAGGCTCAATGAAAAAACGAATTGTTATGAACGATTTTGCAAAAGAATACACGCTTTCTGGTCGAGCGTTACGTAAAATCGTAGACAAAGTTTTTTCTTCTGGTAAATACATACTCGGACCGAACGTCAGTGCGTTTGAAAATGAATTTGCTCACTATCTTGGATCGAAATATTGTATTGGCGTCGGCAATGGGCTTGAGGCGATTCAAATTGCCCTCATGGGGTTAGGTATAGGAGATGGTGACGAAGTGATCACTGTTTCAAATTCTGATGTAGCAACGGCGCTTGCTATTTTGTACGTTGGGGCAACACCCGTATTTGTGGATGTGGATGAATATTTTCATATGGATCCTGATATGCTCGAGCGAGCTGTTACAAAACGCACAAAGGCAATTTTGCCTGTTCATCTGTTTGGTCAGGTTGTGGATATGGATGCAGTCGTACACATTGCAAAAAAACATAAGGTATTTCTCATTGAAGATGCGTGTCAGGCGCATGGGGCCATGTACAAAGGGAAAAAAGCTGGAACGTTTGGCGTGGCGGGATGTTTTAGCTTTTATCCGACCAAGAACCTTGGGGCCTTTGGTGATGCTGGAGCAATTGTTACGGATAGTGTGGTGCTATATAACAAATATTTGATGCTTCGGAATCGTGGGGCAAGCCGACGGTGCGTTCATCCACTTAAGGGGTTAAACAGCCGTCTTGATGAGATTCAAGCAGCTATTCTTCGTTATAAACTCCTTCGCCTTGATACTATGAATGCACGACGAAGACACATTGCGGCTCGGTATAAGTCACAGTTGTGCGAAGTTTCGGAGGTGTTGATGCCAATTGAACGAGGCAATGCTCAACATGCGTATCATCAGTTTGTCATCCGAGTTCCTCGTCGGGAAAAGTTGATGAAATATTTATCTGTTCACGGTGTCGATTCATTGGTTCACTACCCTACTCCAATACATATGCAACAATCATTTTTAAAGTTTCGTCATATACGCCTTCCTAATACAGAAAAATATACTAACGAGATTCTTTCGCTTCCGGTGCACCCCTTTATGACAGATACACATGTAGACGATGTTTCGCGTTTGATAAAGAAATTTTATCAGAGAAAGAATTAATGGATACACAAGATGATAAAGCACAGTATTTCAGTATTTTTCCCCTGCTATAATGACTCCAAAAGCATTGGGCGCCTGGTGTTGGATGCACATAAAATCTTATCGGATCTAGCTGACGACTGGGAAATAATTGTAGTAAACGACGGATCAACCGATGAAAGTGCTATTGTGCTTAATAAGTTGTGTCGCACTGTCCCCCATTTGCGGATTATTACCCATACGAGCAACATGGGGTATGGAGCAGCATTGCGAAGTGGATTCACCGCCGCGTCAAAGTCACTTGTGTTTTATACGGATGGAGACGGACAATATGATGTAAAAGAGCTCGTAGTTCTCGTTCCTCTCATGACGCCCGAGATTGACTTTGTGAACGGGATAAAAATGAGCCGTAAGGATCCCACATACAGGATCGTTTTAGGTAATTGGTACAGTTTTGTGGCGCGCTGGATGTTTTGGTTGCCTATTTATGATGTGGATTGTGACTTTCGTTTGATGCGTCGGTCGATTCTTAAAAAGATATCGCTTACAAGTAGTAGTGGATCGATTTGCATTGAGTTAGTGAAGAAGGCGGAGTTAGCTGGAGTGCGATTTAGGCAAGTATCTGTGCACCATTTTGAACGGAGATTTGGTACATCTCAGTTTTTTCGTATCGATAGATTGTTTTACACACTGTATGAAGTCGTTGTCTTATGGCTTTGGATTATACTTAAGTGGTTCCCTTGTAGGGAACATGATTAAGGAATAGTGAGTAGTTATTACTATATACGTAAAACATATGAAGCAGTATTCTTTGCGGGTAAAAATACTAGCGATGCTAATTATAGGTATAGAGTGTTTTGTGCTTTTGGCTGGTTTTGGGTACGTTGTGGTCACTCTGCATCAGAGTCGCTTTGCTAAGGCGAGCGTGTCGCGTATTAATAAAAATAATGTTGTGATGGGCACATCAGCTAATTTGAAGCATTTTTATGAATGGGGTGCAAACCAAAATATTATATATAATGCAGAGTGATTGCCTAGCCAAATTATCAAAAGCACTAATGATGATGGAATCATTGCACAAAAAAATTACGACGTTGTAAAATCTGACGATGTTTTTCGTATTCTTATTATCGGGGATTCGTTTACAGAGGGAATGTATGTTGCTTTTGAAGAAACGTATCCAAAAAAATTAGAAAATATGTTGAATATGGTTAATCCTTGTCGATCCTTTTCGAAATACGAAGTAATAAATTTGGGTGTTGGTGGATATGATATCGAGTATGCTGCAGCCAGAGTACTTTCAAGGGGAATAAAGTATAATCCAGATTTGGTGATTTGGCTGTTGAAAGACGATGATTTTATAGAGCGAGCTGAAATAAATTTTGATCGTGAAGAACGATATATTGATGTAATAAACAATCAATTAGAGGGCGACGTAAATAAATTTGATCAATATCAACGCTGGATATCTGATTTTAAATATGAGAAATACCTTGGAGGTATAGTACATGGGATAGTTGTTAAAGAGCAAATTGAGCAGGAATCATATATATCATATTATGATAAACAAAGCTCAGCGAGCTTAAGGGTTGTGACAGCATTAAATGCTCCGATTATTCTGGCAACTTTTAGAAATACAGCGCCGATATTTAAAGCAAGAATGAAAGTTTGGGCAAATACACATAAAACAATCACATATTTTTCAGATATCCCAGAGTTGCAGATGGGCACACATACCTTTGAACCATTTGATGGTCATCCCAATTCAGCGGGCCACACCGTTTTAGCTGAGAGCATTTACCGATCTGTAATAGGCATCGGTGCCTGTTCAAGCCTCCCTTCTGGGCGGTTAGCCTAGTTGAAGTTGAGGATTCTTAAGGTGTAATGATGTTTGATTACGAATAGTATTTATGGATGGCTAAAAAAGAGCCATTTTTGACAAAGTAAATTCATAATTATTATCTAAACTCAATGGCTATTGTATTAAAAGTACGTTATAGTTTTATATATTCCCCATGAGCCTATTTAAAAAAATCATTAGAAGCCAGTCGCTAATCGTGGGATTATTATTTTTTGTAGCTACTTCCGTGGCAACGTACCCAATTCTTAGTGAGTTCACAAGGTCTCTTCCTGGTAGTGGTGACGTGTATACATATGCTTGGACGATCTGGTGGTTTATGTATTCGATTGTATATTTACATCAATCTCCATTTGAAACAAATTTTCAATTTTATCCACTACATGTCAATATTTCCCAGGACCTATCTATTATTCATGGGCTTATTTCTATGCCTATTACATATATATGGGGACCAATTGCAGCATATAATTTTATTATTTTTTTTACGTTTGTTATAACAGGAATTGGTTTTTATTTATTCGTCAAGTTATTTTCACGTAATAATTTTGTCGCTTTTTTTGGTTCACTCATTTTTACTTTTTCATACAACAGGCAATTTAGAGCTCTTATTGGGCAGTTAGATATCGCATCAACTGAGTGGATTGGATTTTGTCTATATTTTTTGAGCCAGCTTTTTATATATCGGAAACATACCAATGCATACATATTGGGAGCTGCAATATTTTTAGCCCTAAATGCCTACACCGAGTATAGAAATTTTTTCTATATGATTTTGTTTTCGGGTGTATTTATTTGTATTTCTATCGTTGTTCAGTACATCTTTGATAAAGACGGTGAGAGAAAAGATAAGTTAATCGAAGCATTGAAGTCATCGATAAAGATATTTTTGTTACTATATGTATTGATTTTACCAATAGTATTTATTAATACTCATAAAATAGGAGATGTGCAATATGCACCTACGTATATTGAATTTAATGCCAACCCCTCATCTTTTATTTTGTTTCCTTGTAATGTTTTATTGTCTCGTGTATTGAATTTTTGTTATGAGGCGCCAGTGTTTGAGGGGAAATTTGTCTACCTTGGCATGGTTCCGATTTTCCTAATGATGTTTTTCTTATTGAAGAAACGCTCTCGCGAGGAGAACAAGATATTATATATTTTTACATTCTGCTTTGTATTTTTTATAGTTTTATCTTTGGGAACATTTACCCCTGTGTATCGAGCATTATTTACTCACGTCCCCTTGTTTAAGATTATTCGAGTTCCAAGTAGGTTAGTTATGTTGGTAGAGATTAGTTTGGCTATAATGTCCGCTCTGGGTTTACAGTATGCATTACTGCGTATAAGAAGTGGGTTTTTAAAATCATTATTTCTCTTCATACTTCTAATACTATTTTCATTTGAAACACTTTTGATAAATATTCCTTATACGAAATCAGAGACAGTACCTCAGGACTATCTTTCTGTGTTGAAAAATATTGGCGATCATTCGATATTAGAAATACCATTTGGTTTTCGAGGTAATATATATGAAGTGTTGGGGTCGCACGAAACAGGAATGAGCTTCTATTTTCAAATGAAGCACCGCACACCCATTGTCGGAGGGTATATGTCCATGATAGATTGGCAAACGTGGAATTTTTTCAATAAAGACCCGCTCATACAAAAACTTGTTCGATGTCAGGAAGAGAAATTATGTGAATCATTGAGCGCTAATGATAAGGAGCGTTTTATAAAATTTTATAAAATTCGATATATCTTTCTGCGAGACTCCCAATACAGTCATTTTTCAGACCACTTAGTAAATACTTTTCTTTTGAAAATGATATATAAAAACGAAGAGCTTACAGTGTGGGAGAACCCATTATTTTCAAGATGAAGTATTTTAACCACCTAGCTGTGAAACATATTGTGGCTTTATTATTTTTTAGCATTTTAGCAATAGTGGCTACTTATCCGTCTATTAGAAATTTGAATACTCATATTATTGGAGATGGCGGCGATAATGTGGAATATTATGCATACTTACATATTGCTAGAGATAATATTTTGCAGATGAAGTACCCATGGGCATACACGTATGTATATCGTTATCCTTATGGATTCGATTTTGGATTAGGATCAGATGCCAAAGCCTTTGTATTGCTTGGCGGAATTTTATCAATTTTTTTGCAGGCACCTGTTGTATTTAACCTTTTGGTAATATCAATATTTGCAGCAAATGGGTTTGTTTCGTATTTATTTTTTCGAAGCCTTACAAATTCTTATGCTTTAGGAATTATTGGAGGTATTGCCTATGGATATTCTTATTATGCGATGACAAGAGGACATGCAT
>JBAYGQ010000125.1:0-6743 GCA_041666585.1 Bacteroidota bacterium | reverse complement strand
CAGATGGTTACCTCGGTAATGAGAGGTCTGCTACTTGAAGAAATGAATCTCAGAAATGAATTTCTAACTTTAATTTCTTAAAATTTATGGTAAAAAGCCAACCGGATGACAGATACGAAGCCGAGTTCTGGAAAAAAGGAAAATTAGTTGCCGGAATAGATGAAGCAGGCAGAGGACCTTTGGCAGGACCTGTTGTTGCGGCTTCAGTTATTCTTCCGCTAAATTTCAGAACTGAATTAGGTATAAACGATTCAAAAAAATTAACATCTAAAGTTCGGAACGATTTTTTTGAATATATAAAAAACGTTGCAGTAAGCTGGGGAATCGGCATAGTTGACAATAATAAAATTGACGAGATTAATATATTGCAGGCTACGCAGTTAGCTATGAAATTAGCTGTTGAGAATCTGACGGTAAAACCGGATTATTTACTTATAGACGGTAATTATTTCAAAGAATTCGGTATTCCATATAAAACAATTATTAAAGGAGATGCAATATCTGTTTCAATATCAGCCGCTTCAATATTAGCAAAAGTTATTCGTGACAGGATAATGGAAATATCAGAAGCTCAAAAATATCCGCAGTATTATTTTGAAAAGCACAAAGGATATGGGACAAAATTGCATTATGAATGTATTGATAAATTTGGTATTTGTGAGATTCACCGACGAAGTTTTCTGAAAAATTACATTGAATCTGATTTAAAACTTTTTGATAAACAATAGTTGTTTATTTTATTATAAGTAATTGATTTAAATAATTTTGTAAATAATAATATTAAGAATAAATTTATTTGTATGGAGGATAATTTGAACATCTATTTTAAAAATATTAATTTGATCAGCCCCGAGCAAAAAATAAACAAAAAAGTAAATCTATGGGTAAATGACGGAATAATTAAACATTGTTCAAATAAAGAAGCTGAAATTGACTCAAAGACAAAGGTTATTGATGCCGCTAAAATGGTTTGCTCTCCCGGATGGTTAGATATGCATGTGCATTTAAGAGAACCGGGATTTGAAGAGAGAGAAGACGTAAAGTCCGGTTGCGAAGCCGCGGCTAACGGAGGCTTTAGCGGTATTGTGTGTATGCCGAATACAGACCCGGTCATTGATAACGCTCCTGTAGTAGAATACATTAAATCCAAAGCGGTTTCCCTGCTGACTGATGTGCATATATGCGGCTCTATAACGCAAAACCTTGACGGGAAACATATTTCTCCTATGCTTGAACTTATTGACCACGGCGTTGTTATGTTTTCTGACGACGGTAAGAGCGTTATTGAATCAAGTGTAATGAAACTTGCTTTTGAATATGCCGCTACAAAAGACTTAATTATTGCACAGCATTGCGAAGACCATACTTTAACCCAAAATTTCGCCATGAATGAGGGCTTTGTTTCTATTAAATTAGGATTGAAAGGTTATCCCAATATAGCAGAAGATATGATAGTTGCAAGGGATTTAATGCTTGCGGACTATCTCGGTAACAGACGCTACCATGTTTGTCATGTAAGTACAATCGGGGCAGTTCGTTTAATACGCGAAGCAAAAGAAAGGGGACTTAGGATTTCCTGCGAAGTTACACCCCATCATTTTTCTCTTGATGAAGAAAATATTAAAAAATACAATACCGATTACAAAATGAACCCACCTTTAAGGACAAATCAGGATATTCAAGCTTTGATTGAAGGTCTTATTGACGGAACAATTGATTGTATTGCATCAGACCACGCTCCTCACACACTTTACGATAAAGAAGTTGAATTTGAAAAAGCACCAAACGGAATTGTCGGATTAGAAACTTCTCTTGGAGTAACCCTAACAAAACTTTATCATACAGGGTATTTAACAATTGAAAAGATAATTGAAAAATGTGCTGTAAATCCAAGAAAAATATTAAAACTACCACAAATTTTAGTTAAAGAAGGTGAAAAGGCAAACCTCACTATTTTCGCTCCTGATGAAGAATGGGTAGTTGATAAAAAGAAGTTTAAATCGAAATCAAAAAATACTCCGTTTGATGGTTTTGAATTAAAAGGTAAACCGAAATACACAATTAACAATGGAAAAATATATCAATCAGCACTTTAATTTATGGAGAATCAGTATAACTATTTAATGCCGATAGCAACTGTTTTAAGATGGTTCGCAAGGATTATCAGTATCTTGCTTATTATTAGTGTTACTGCTTTTGTTGTAGCCGAAAAAGTAAATTTATTAAAACTTTCTGAAAATGAACTTTTGCTGATAACTTTATTCATAATTGGGCTTCTTGCTCAGATTCTTGCTTTGTATAAAGAAGCTTTAGGCGGTATTATAAGTCTGATATTTTTAAGTTCATTTGTAATATTAAGCGGACTATATCAAACATATATCGGGATATTATTAGTCGGTACAAGTTTACTCTATGTTATATCTTGGTTATTCCGGAAATTCATAATTAAAAATGTATTCGAAAATAATTTTATTGAGAGCAATGAAGAAAAAGACCAAAAACCTTTTTCAAAGATTTTCTAAAAATCAATTTAATATATAATACCTGAGAAATCGGGTATCCATTTTACAGAATTAGTATCGGATTCCTGTTTCCACAGGAATGACACAATTTATAATTTATGAAAACTCAATATCGGAATCAAAATTACACTATAAAAAAGGGGTACTCATATGAATTCAATTCTAAAAATGTTGGTTTCCGTAATGTTTGTAGCCATACTTTTAGCTTGCGGAAATACTGTTAAAGTTGTTAAAGTAACTCCTGAAGATAAAGTAAATCAACTTACAACTTTTACTTTTGAGTTTTCTCACGAATTAGCTCCTCCTGATAAAATAGATGTCTGGCTTACTGATGAATTTGTTTCTTTCGAGCCAAAAATACAGGGAAAATTCAAATGGATTTCAGTTAATACTCTACTTTTTTCCCCGGATTACAAACTTGAACCGATTCAGGAGTATAAAGCAAAAATCACAAAGAAAGTTTTATTCGGAAAAGACCTGTCCTATGATGACGATGAAATAAAGTTCCACACCCCTGATTTCGATGTAAACAAAATGGATGTTTTCTGGACGAACATCCCTTACCAATACTACAAAGTTAGTGTGCAGGCTAACATTCGTTTCAATTATCCTGTCAACCCGGAACAATTAAGACAGTATCTTGAAGTAAAACGCGACGGAGAAGTTGTAACAAATTATCAGATTGAAACAAAATCAAGCTCCGAGCTTATAGCTATAAATTTCGGTGAAATACAGCAGACAGACAAAGAGCAGAACATTTCGGTTACCGTCAATAAAGGCTTGGAATGCGTTTACGGGAAAAAACCCTTAGCTGATATCAAGAAATTCGAGCAGAAATTACCTCCGATTACAAAACTCGAAATTACTGGAGTTGCCTCAGGATTCGACGGCACAAGCGGCTGGATAGAGGTAGGTACTACTCAAATGGTTGATGAGAAAAGACTCGCAGAATTTGTTAAATGCGACCCTGATAAAAAACTCGCATTTTTTGTTTCGGAAAGTTTATTTAGAATTGAATCCAATTGGGAAAATATTCAGAATACAGTTTTAAAAATCAGGAAAGGATTGCCCGGTCTTTACGGCGGTATATTAGATAATGACTTTGAGCAGGAAATTACTTTTGCAAACCTTCAGCCATCTATAAATTTTACAGATAAACGTGGCAAGTATATGATGGTTGGCGGGCAGAAGAATCTTGAACTCAATGCGGTAAACATTGACGAAGCAGAAGTTGAAGTTTCGAAAGTATATAAAAATAATATTCTGTTTTTCCTGAATCAGTACAGTTTCACCTATGAAATGGATAATTCTGAAGATTTCGGATGGAATCCTGACTACTTTGTTGGGGATTATGGTACTTTGCTTTACAGTGAAAAGTTCAATCTGAAAAACAATCAAAACTGGTTAGAAAAAATCACTGTCAATTTAAACAAAGCATTGAATCAGAAAGATAAGCTTAAAGGTATTTACATTGTCAATGTCCACTCGTCTCAGGACAGGTGGTTAAGCGATTCCAAAATGGTTGCAATGACAGACCTTGCAATAATTACTAAAAAAAGCGGAAATGATATTCTTGTTTTTGTCAATTCAATTGAATCGGCAGAACCGGTAGAAGGTGTGGAAATCAGTATTATATCGACAAAAAATCAAACCCTTACAACAGGTAGAACCGATTCCAAAGGTATAGCAAGGTTTAATGACAATAAGGAAAAATTCGCAGATGCCGTTACAAGATTAATTATTGCAGAAAAGGCTGACGATTTTAATTATCTTGACCTGAATGAAACGATGATTGAGACTTCCCGGTTCGATGTCGGCGGAGTAAATGAATTCGGCAATAATTATTTCACTTATATCTATGGGGACAGGAACATTTACAGACCGGGTGAAAATATTTATCTATCAGGTATAGTAAGAAACACTTTTATTAAAACAGTTAACACGATGCCTGTTATTATCAAATTAATCGCACCGACAGGAAAAGTTGCGGAAGAATTTAAGAAGCAGTTGAATTCCGAAAGCTCATTTGAAATTTCGTATAAGCTACCAGATTATGCACAGACCGGTGAATACATGTGCGAGGTTTATTCTGGTGAAGTTCTGATTGGTTCTTATAAATTCAGCGTAGAAGATTTTGTTCCCGATAAAATTCGAGTCATACTGAAAAATGAAAACAAATCTGTTCTTCCCGGAGATAATGTAAATATAAATATTGATGCAGAATTTTTATTCGGCTCTAAAGCGGCAGATTTGAAATGGGAAGGTCATATTAATTTAAAAGCCAAACATTTTGCAAGTAAAAACTTTTCCGAATTTGAGTTTAATAATTCATCAATTAAAGAACAGATTTATCCTGAGTTCAATATTGACGGTATCCTTGATAAGGACGGCAGAGGACAGATTAATTATCCTGTACCACCTGAACTGAAATCCGGAGGAATTATCGCCGGTTTTGCTTTTGTCAATGTATTCGATTTGACCGGCAGAACAGTCAATCGAATTTCTGCTTTCGATATTTATCCCAAAAACTATTTTATCGGTATCAAAGCCCCGGGAATGTATTTCGGTACAAATGACAAACTGAATTTTAAGCTTGTTGCCGTTGATAAAAAC
Organism: Bacteroidota bacterium; assembly: GCA_041666585.1. Lineage (GTDB taxonomy): Bacteria > Bacteroidota > Ignavibacteria > Kapaibacteriales > UBA2268 > JBAYGQ01. The sequence goes on along the minus strand of JBAYGQ010000125.1, from coordinate 1,608 downwards.
GATAAAACAATTAATAATTTCTCCGCTACTGTAAAACTTATTAGGTACGAATGGCACACAGTTCTTAAGAAAGATTATTCAGATAGGTATAAATATGTATCCGAAGAAAAAGAAATTGTTGAATGGGAGAAAAACCTTGACATTTCCGGCACAAAAAATCTATCTTTTGCTGTTTCCAAATCAGGAAAATATCAGTTAAGAATCAGCAAAAAAGGAGAATCCGAATATCAATTCAAAAACTTTTATGCATACGGATGGTCAACATCAACAGCTTCTTCATTTCAGGTGGACAGAGAAGGCAGAGTAGATATTGTATTTGATAAAACTACTTACCAGCCGGGTGAGAAAGCTAAGGTACTTTTTACTTGTCCTTTTTCGGGAAAAATGCTTGTAACACTCGAAAGAAGTGGAGTTCTGGAAGAACAGTATATCGAGGTTCAAAACAAGTCAGCAGAGCTGATGATACCTGTAACAGACAACTTCCTGCCGAATGTATATGTAACTGCAACTCTTTTCAAAAAACATACTATTGATAATTCAACACCTTTTCTTGTAGGACACGGATTTGCTTCAATGAAGGTCGAGAAAAAACAAAATAAATTGAATGTTCAAATCATAGCACCGAAAAAAATAAAGCCGCAGACTATACAGAATATAACAATTAAGACTGTTTCTGAGCGGGATATATACGTAACCTTAGCCGCAGTGGACGAAGGAATTTTGCAGGTAAAAAATTATGAAACTCCAGACCCCTATGGATTTATGTATGCTAAACGCGCCCTTATGGTTGAAAGCTATGATTTATACAAACTTCTCCTTCCTGAAATAGTAAAGAGCGGTTCTTTATCAGGAGGCGGAGATGACAAATTATTTATGAATCAGTTGAAAAAACGTACCAATCCAATACCTACTAAGCGTTTCACATTGTTTGCTTTTTGGAGCGGAATTGTAAAAACTAATTCTAACGGCTCTGTTACTATACCTGTAAAGATACCTCAGTTCAACGGTGAAATCAGACTGATGGCTGTTGCTTACTCAGGTTCTCGCTTCGGCTCTGCAGAAGAGCATATTAAGTGTGCTGATGATTTAATAATTGAACCGGAAATTCCGAGAGTCCTTTCGATGAACGATTCACTTGTGATGCCTGTTACTGTTATCAATACAACTTCTTCAAATGGAAATGTAAAGCTAAATGTAAGAACTGAAGGACCGATTTATCTTGTATCGAAGAATTCTGCAAGCGGTGCAGTGGAAGCTAATTCTACAAAACAGTTTGTTTTTGGAATTAAAACTTATGCACAGACCGGTATCGGAAAAATTATAATTGAATCAAGCGGTATGGCAAAAGCAAAAGAAGAGATTGAAATCGGGGTAAGACCTGCCTCACCTCTTGTTGTTGAATCAGGTGCAGGTACAATCAGTAACGGTCAGCAGGTTAAACTAAGTATTCCGACAAATTATTTACAGGGTACACAATTTACAAATGTAAGTATCAGCAGATTTCCTGCGATTAAATATGCAAAACAATTCCGGCAATTATTAGGCTATCCCTACGGATGCGTCGAGCAAACTATTTCAAAAGCATTTCCACAACTTTACTTTGTTGAT
>JBAYGQ010000124.1:0-6757 GCA_041666585.1 Bacteroidota bacterium | reverse complement strand
GTCGCACAGAAACTGATTCACAAGGACAATCTTGTTATTACAGTCAGTGCTCCTGAACGCAAAGGTGTCATTGTACCTACCGAAAAAGAAATCTTAGCCAAATATGATGAAATCAGCAAAAAAGATATTCCGGCTTATGAAAATGTTGTTCTGGACAAACCATTATTCGACAAAAAACCTGTTGCAGGTAAAATTGTTGATGAAAAATCAATTAAGGATTTGGGTATTACAGAGCTCAAACTGTCCAACGGTATTAAAGTTGTACTTAAACAAACCGATTTCCAGAACGATGAAGTTACGTTTACTTCCTTCGCTTACGGAGGTCACTCCTTAAGCACAGATAAGGACTTCATTTCTTCCGTAAGTGCCGCATCAATTATAAATCAAAGCGGTGCCGGAAACTACGACGCTACTCAATTTGAAAAATATCTTGCAGGAAAGGTTGTCTCTGTCCGCGCCTCTGTTGACGAGCTTTCCGAAAGAGTTTCAGGAAGTGCTTCTACTAAAGATATTGAACTGATGTTCCAGTTAATCAATCTTCAGTTCACTGCACCCCGCAAGGATAAGGAAGCATTTCAATCTTATATCTCAAGACTTAAATCACAAATAAAAGAGTCTAAGAACGCTCCCCGTGCAGTATTCTCCGATACGATTAACTCAATTGTAACAAATTATCATTTCCGCGGTATGCCTATGACCGAAGAGAGAATGAATGAAATTGACCTCGAAAAAGCATACAAATTTTATATTGACAGATTTGCACATGCAGGTGATTTCACTTTCTTTTTTGTCGGCAATTTCCAGATGGATAAAATCAAACCTTTGATTGAAACTTATCTTGCGGGAATTCCTTCAACCGGACCAAAGGAAACATGGAAAGACAATAATATTAAACCGCCCAAAGGCAAAATCGAAAAAACAGTTCTAAAAGGTATCGAAAAACAAAGCACTGTTCGCCTTATTTTTTCCGGTAATTTTGACTGGAGTGTACAAGACAGATATCAGCTTACTTCTCTTATGGAAGCGTTCAACATTCGTTTACGCGAAGTTTTGCGTGAGGATACAAGCGGCGTTTACGGCGCAGGCGCATGGGCTTCTCCGCGTCAGTTCCCGAGAAAAGAATACAGAGTTGACATTACTTTCGGTTGCGACCCCAAACGTGTAGATGAATTAATAGATGTCGTGCTTTCCATTATGGATGAACTGAAGACAAAAGCACTTGCCGATACCTATATTGAAAAGATAAAAGAAATTCAGAAAAAAGCACGTGAAGTTAATCTGAAAGAAAATAATTTCTGGCTCAACTCTCTGAATAACTATTATTTCAACGGCGAAGACCCGAAACTGATTCTTGATTATCCGAATCTTGTAAATAAACTGACAGCACAGGATTTATTGAAAACTGCACAAAAATACTTTGTGAAAGATAACTTTATCCGTGTAGTTCTAAAACCCGAAAACAATTAATCTTTTTCAATCTTACGACAAAAGGCTCCGGTCATTCGACCTGAGCCTTTTATTATAGTATTAGGCAGATTTTGTACGTCGGCGGGAAGCAAGCCGTAGCTAACTAATTTTAATAAATCAAATTATCTATTTCTTTTTATATATGTCTTTTCTGTGTGCAATATCTAAAATTGTAATTATCAATTCCTTGGGTTCAATTGTATATAATATTCTATAATCTCCGACTTTTACCCTGAAACAATCATAAACAAAAATTTTTTAGAATTTCTTGGATAAGGATTTGTTTTTAAGCTTATAATTTTATTATCAATCTTATCGAAAGTTTTATCATCTATTCGTTCCAGAAATTTCGCCGGTGTACTTTTGATTATGAGTGAATACTCTTTAACTTCTCTTTCTGGATTGGCGGAATTCTTCATAATTTGTTCCCTTCTCAGAAATTCTTTTTTTTGCAATATTAATATCAATCAAATCATTGAATAAATCATTCTCAAAAATGAATTTTTCAACGAGACTGATTTGCATTTTTTTAGGCAAAGAATTAATTGCCGAATAAACTGCATTTACTGCTAAATTCTGTTGCATATTTATCTCCTTAATTATTTGTCTGATTTTAAAAATGCAGAGTTAATGTTTGCATTTCTTTTTTCTTTCTAAAATTAATTAAAATAACAAACGAAATTAAAAGTAATTTATTACAGATACTTTTCTTGTCGTCAAATACATTTCAAATCTTACTTCTATTCTCTACTATCATCATAGCAGAAAAAATGGCATTCATCAGGCTTGAGTGGTCTGCAACTCCGGTACCTGCAATTTCGAATGCTGTGCCGTGGTCGGGTGATGTACGCACAATCGGCAAACCTGCGGTAAAGTTTACTCCCTGCCCTTTTGAAAGCATTTTAATCGGAATCAACCCCTGGTCGTGATACATAGCAAGCACACCATCATAATTTTTGTACAGGTCGAATCCCCAGAATCCGTCTGCCGGAAAAGGACCTTCGATATCAGGAATTGTTTTCCTTGCACCTTCGATTGCGGGATTGATTATTTCAATTTCTTCGTCGCCTATTTCTCCTGCTTCTCCGGAATGAGGATTCAAGCCGAGAACGGCAATCTTAGGCTTCTTAATTCCGAAATCATTTTTCAGAGATTGATTGAATAAACTTATTCTTTCTTTGAGCAGAGAAAATTTAATCTTCTTCGCGACCTGTTGTAAAGGCAGGTGGATTGTGGCTAAAGCAACGCGTATGTTTTCGTGGAACAGTATCATCATAGGACGGGTAACTCCGCATCTGTCGGCAATTAATTCCGTATGCCCTGCAAATTGAGTACCCGCCAGATGCAATGCTTTTTTGGAAATAGGTAAAGTTACCATTGCAGAAAACTCACCCGAAATAGTTTTTTCGAGTGCTGTATTTATTGATTCTGCAGAATGCTTACCTGCATCGGCACTAACATTAGCAAAATTAATTTCAGCTTTGCTTTTGCATTTGACGATACTGCATTTTAAATTATTAACAGAAAAATAATCCTTTCCGATATTAACGGGAAAGTTGAAAGCTGAAAGATACGATTTAAAAATATCAGGATTTACCGCAATCGCAAAGCTCATTTTAGCACTCAAATCCTCATTCTGAGAAATCTCTGCTAATGCTTTGCACAAAATTTCCAATCCGATTCCGTTGCAATCTCCTGCAGAAAAAATTATATTCATAATAATTCCATAATACTTTTAGTATTTCTACAATATATAATTTAAAAAAAAATGATAAATTGTAAGTTCAAAATAAGAAAAAATTAGTTCGTGTTAGTAAACTTGAGGTACCCATGGCAAAAAAAGTTGCACCGAAAAAATCCATACAGGTCGAAAAACAGAAACCTCCGCTAATTCCGGAGAAATATCAGGACTTTGTATTCATAGCTACAATAGTGTTTCTAGTATTTGCATTTTTTGCAAAAGCAATTTTCGGAAACGGCTTCCTTGAGTATGATGTCATCTCATCGGAATGCTTAAAGCCATATGCACAGCAGGTAAGTAAAGAAGGAGGTTTTCCTCTTTGGCTTCCTTATGTATTCAGCGGGCTTCCCGGTTATGCCTCGCTTTATGCCACCGGTGACCGTTTATGGGATATTATACCTCAGATAGTATTCGGTTTTATGGGCTTTGTAGGTAAAGTTTTCAGAAGCGACGTTGCCCGTATGGCTTGCTATTACGCACTGTACGGTTCAGGTATGTATATTTTATTACGCAGTAAAAAGCAGGAACGCTTTACTTCATTTTTTGTAGCTGTCGCAGCCGCTTTTTCTACTTACTGTATTACATGGGTTATTATCGGACACAATACAAAACCTATTGTATTCGCAATGTTTCCGTTTATAATTTTCTTTCTCGAAAAACTAAGGGAAAGATTTTCATTAATTTATTCCGTGCTTCTGCTCTTTGCCATTCACATTATGATGGAAGCCGGGCATTTGCAGATAATTTTCTATGGTATGTGTGCTTTCGGGCTCTATCTCCTTTTCGAATTCATATCAAGACTTATTAAAAAAGCCGAACCGATGAAGGTGCTTCGCTCAGCCTTAATTCTGCTAATTGCAGTAGGTATTGCCTTTCTGATGTCTTCGGACCGCTACCTCAGCACATTAGAGTATTCAAAGTATTCTACACGCGGTTCAGCACCGATTTTGAAAACAGAAAAACAGCATCAGGATGCATCAGGCGGCAATGACTACGATTACGCGACAATGTGGTCTTTCAGCCCGCAGGAAATGATGACCTTTGTTGTGCCCAATTTCTACGGCTACGGAAAATTGAAATACCAGAGCGAACTTACAAACAATGAACCTATTTATCTCCCTGTATATTGGGGACCGAAAGAATTTGAGGACTCACCGCCTTATATGGGAATTCTGGTGTTAGGTCTTGCCCTGCTTGGCTTTGTCTGGTTCCGGAAGGATGTCTTTGTCCAATTTTTAATGGTACTTTCAGTTTTTTCATTATTATTGGCATTTGGAAAGAACTTCTCCATTATCTACGACTTTTTCTTTTACAATATACCGACATTCAGTAAGTTCAGGGCGCCGAGTATGGCTCTTGTTCTGCTTCATTTCTCCATACCTGTTCTGGCGGGTTACGGTATAGCGGCTATAATTGCCTGGCGAAAGGATTTGACTCCCAACATTAAAAAAGCAATGTGGGGTATCATAGGATTTTCTGTGTTCTTCCTTCTTGCAGGATTTTTCTATTCCGCCGTATTTAAAACAGGCTATATGGAGGGTTTTGCGGCAAGCAGTAACGGTTCACGTTTACCTGCACAAATTGCCGATTTCGTTTGGAATGAAATGATAACCGACTGGTATATGACCGCCTTTTTAACTATTCTTGCATCGGTCGGTATGTACTTCTACGTTCTGAGAAAAATACCGAAAACTGCATTTTTTGCGATTCTCGGAATACTTCTTGTATTTGATATGTTTCGTGTTGACTGGCGTCGTATGGAAGTTGCCGTTATGCCTATAGAAAAAGAAACACTGAGAAGAACCGATGTAGTTGACTTTATGCAACAGGATAAATCTATTTACAGAATTGCGGATTTTGTTTCGACTCCGCCAAATGTTCCGGCATACTTCTTTTTTGAGAACATTAACGGTTATCATCCTGCAAAACTTCGTGTTTATCAGGATTTGATGGATGTCGCAAATATCGGTTCTGCTGAAGGCTCTACATCTGTGCTGTACAACCCGTTTCTCTGGAATCTTCTGAACGTAAAATATGTAGTTGCAAACGGTATGATAGCCGAAGGCTTGAAACCTGTCTTTACTTCGCAGGATGCTCAGCGCGGAAACGACGGCAAGCCTATACGGACTTATGTTTTCGAAAACCCGACTTATCTGCAACGCACATATTTTGTTAAAAATGCAGTAAAAGCACCCCAGTTGGATATTCTCTATCACCTGAAAAAAGGCGATTTCAACCCTATAGATACAGCATTCGTTGAGGTTGACTTAGTTCAGAAACCCGATACCAACATTTCCGAGGCATCTTCAAGAATCGTAGGACGCAAAAATGAGTATATTAATATCAAAACAAGTACTAAAGGACATAATCTTTTAGTCATTAGCGAAATTTATTATCCCCATGGCTGGCGGGCTTATATTGACGGGAACGAGACAACTATTTACAAAACCGATTATGCTTTACGTTCTGTTCTTGTCCCACCCGGAGAACATCAGGTTGAACTGAGGTTCACGTCAAGAGAATTTGAAATAGGAAAAACACTCAGCCTTTGGGCAAATGTTTTATCAATTGTCGCATTGGCAGGCGGAATCTTTTTCGAAGTAAGAAGAAGAAAAAGTATCAGGATATCTAAAATAAAAGTTGATGAAAATTCAGAAAAGTAAAATTATTAAATGACAGAACAGGAACTATATATCTGGTGTCTCGGGGAACTTAGGGAAAATGTTATCCTCAGTTTCCCCGAGGATATTTTTACAGAATTGGATAAAAGCAAAGCGGATGTAATCGCAAAGGCTTTCGGAGACCATGCTTTGATGCGCCTTCCGGAGAGGGATATAAAATTTTTCGATTGGCTCAGAATAAATGATGAAAAAGTCTGGCTCGACCTTTGGGGAAAAGATGAACTTAATAACGACCCTTATATCGTCAGCGTTTCTTTGCTACCTCTGTTAATTGATGACACAAGGGGTTTTCCGATTTGCGATTTACTCGAAAATGACAATTACTATTTCACTGAAGAACACATCAATAGTGATGATGCGAAGTTGTTCATCGAATCATCCAAAGAGCGAGTGCTGGCAAAAAATCCTTTAACTGTAGCACAGTTGCTTGCACTCGAAATTTCTTTCGCTCCGATTGATGTCTGGAGATTTGCGTATAAAAACGAAATATCGCTTGAATCGGCATTCAGAGCTGTCCAGTCCTTAAAAAACGACGGTCTGCTTATACATTTGACTGATGCCGCTTATCTTGCACCTTTTGTAAAATTTTAGTTTTTCTGTTATGACTGTAATGAAATTCGGCGGTACATCCGTAAAAGATTCCGCTTCAATGTCCAAAGTTCTTAAAATTGTTTCGGCTTTCAATGCAAAGCCGTTGATGGTTGTGCTTTCCGCTTGTTCAGGTGTTACGGACAATTTACTTTCACTTATTAATTCGGCTCCCCGACAGGAAATAAGCCTTACTCATAAAGAAATTGAATCAATTCAAAATGAACATCTGAAAACTATTAATGAACTTATAAAAAATCCGCAAGTAAGGGAAGAAGCT